>NZ_JBEGDJ010000021.1:0-71472 GCF_040191335.1 Nocardioides sp. YIM 152588
TGACGCCCCCGCTGGTTGCCGCGTTGACGCCCTCGCTGGCCCCGACGCCCCCGCCGGCCCCGGCCGCCCCCGCGGCGGCCGCTCCGTCGAGCGACAGCGCAGGCTACGTGACGCCGCTGGTCCGCAAGCTCGCCACCCAGCACGGCGTGGACCTCGCGTCGGTGACCGGCTCCGGCGTCGGCGGCCGCATCCGCAAGCAGGACGTGCTCGACGCCGCGGCGGCGAAGAAGGCCGCCGCCGCATCGGCGCCGGCGCCCAGCGCTCCCGCCGCCGCCCCGGCCGCGGCGGCCCCCGCCGCGTCCTCGCCGCTGCGCGGCCAGACCGTCAAGGTCAGCCGCCTGCGCAAGATCATCGCGGACCGGATGATCGAGTCGCTGCAGACCTCGGCCCAGCTGACGCAGGTCGTCGAGATCGACGTCACCAACGTCGCGCGGCTCCGGGAGGCGGCGAAGGCCGACTTCCTGGCCCGCGAGGGCGTGAAGCTGTCGTACCTGCCGTTCTTCGCCAAGGCCGCCATCGACGCCCTCAAGGCGCACCCGGCCCTCAACGCGACGATCGACACCGGGGCCGGCGAGATCACCTACTACGACGTCGAGCACCTGGCGATCGCGGTCGACACCGACAAGGGCCTGATCACCCCGGTGATCAAGCACGCCGGCGACCTCTCGGTATCCGGCCTGGCCAAGAAGATCGCGGACACCGCGCAGCGCACCCGGACCAACAAGATCGGTCCGGACGAGCTCTCGGGCGGCACGTTCACGATCACCAACCTCGGCAGCGTCGGCGCCCTGTGGGACACCCCGATCATCAACCAGCCGCAGGTCGCGATCCTGGGCCCCGGCGCGGTGGTCAAGCGTCCGGTGGTCATCGACGACCCGCACCTGGGCGAGACGATCGCGGTGCGCCACATGTGCTACTTCGCGCTGACCTACGACCACCGGCTGGTCGACGGCGCGGACGCCGGACGCTTCCTGCAGGACGTGAAGAAGCGCCTGGAGGCCGGCCAGTTCGAGGTCTGAGCCGCACCTGACCGCCGAGCCGGCAGAGACTGACCGAAAGTTTCTGCCGGCTCGGCGGTTTTTGGTGCGCGCCGCCCATGGCAGGCTGTGCGCATGAGCCCGCTCTCCGTGGTCATCGCCGGTGCGTCGGGCTTCCTCGGCAGCCACCTGCGCACCGAGCTCGAGCGCCGCGGCCACCAGGTCGTCGCGCTCGTCCGCCGCCCGACCTCCGCCGCCGGCGAGTCGACCTGGGACCCGTACGCCGACTCCGACGCCCGCCGCGTCGACCGGCGCCTGGTCGCCAGCGCGGACGTCGTCGTCAACCTCGCCGGCTCACCCACCGCCGGCAACCCGCACTCGCGGCGCTGGGCGCGCCAGCTGCGGGAGAGCCGGGTCACCACCACCCGGGTGCTGGCCGAGGCGATCGCGGCGGCACCGACGCCGCCGGCGTACCTGGCCGGCAACGGCATCTCCTGGTACGGCGACCACGGGGCCGCCGAGCTCACCGAGACCGCCGACACCCGGGGCCACGCGCTGCTCACGCAGGTCACGCGGGAGTGGCAGGCGGCCGCCGATCCCGCCGTCGCCGCCGGGGCCCGCGTCTGCTTCCTCCGCACCTCGCCGGTGATGGACGTGCGCAGCGCCCCGCTGTCGCAGCTGCGCCTCCTGTTCGGGCTCGGCCTCGGCGCACGCCTGGGCTCCGGCGAGCAGTACATGGCGATGATCAGCCTGCGCGACTGGGTGGGCGCGGTCGCGCACCTGGCCGAGCACCCCACCGCGTCCGGGCCGGTCAACCTCTGCTGCGAGCAGGCCCCGACCAACGCGGAGTTCACCCGCGAGCTCGCCCGCCAGCTGCACCGGCCGGCCTTCGCGTTCGTGCCCTCACCCGTGCTGCGGGTCGGCGCCGGGCAGATGGCCCCCGAGCTGCTCGGGTCGCTGCGCGTCGTCCCCGCCGCGCTGCTGGACAGCGGCTACGAGCTGGCCGACGCCGACGTCTCCGAGGTGCTGGCCACGGGCCTCGCCGGAAGGTCGTAGGCCGCCGCCAGCAGCCACCGGCCGCCACGCCGGACGAGCTCGAGGCGCCGGCTGCTGGCGCCGTCCCTCGGCAGCGCCCGGCCGCCGCCGTCGACACCGACCGCCACCGCTCCGGTGAGCCGATCGGTCACCACGAGCACCATCCGCCGCGACGACCGCGCGCGGAGCCGGAGCTCCAGCACCTGCATCCGCATCCCCCGCACCCGCACCCCGCGCCCGCGCCAGGCAGCGAGCATCGCCAGGTCGCGGCGCCCGGCCTCCGAGCCGGGCCAGTAGAGGCGGGCCAGCGCCGCCGGGTCGTCCCGCATCCAGGCGCGCGCCCGTGCCCGGTCCCACCGGCGGAGGACCCGCAGCGCCGCCACCTCGGCACGGTCCTCCGCCTCCTCGGCGGCGGGCGCGGGGGCGGACGCGGGCGCGGGCGTCGTACCGTCCGGCTCGGGGGCGAGGAGCCCCGCGACGGCGGTCGCCGCCACGATCGACAGCGCCAGGACCAGTCCGAGCGCGGCCGCGCCGAGCCGGTGCGCCGCGGGCCGGGCGCTGGCGCGCTCGGCGCGGTGTCGCGGGCGCGCGTCCGGTCCGGAGGTCATGCCCCGGTCCTACGCCGAAGCGCCGCGTCGCGCATCCGCTCCTCCACAGGCGGGCCCCGGACCGCCGCCGGGAGGCGTCCGCACCGCGGAGTAGGGTCGCCCCGTGACGTCGGTGGAGTTCCGTGAGCTGGGTTCGGTCGACTACCTCGACGCGTGGGAGCGGCAGCGGGAGCTCCACGCCAGCGTCGTCGAGGGCGGTCCCGGCTCCGTGCTGCTTCTCGAGCACCCGCCCGTGTTCACCGTCGGCCGGCGCACCCCTGACGACGAGAAGCCGCTCGATCCCGGCGGCGCCCCGATCATCGAGGTGGACCGCGGCGGCCGGACCACCTTCCACGGCCCCGGCCAGCTGGTCGGCTACCCGATCCTCCGGCTCCCCTCGCACGTCAAGGTCGTCGACTACGTACGGCGGGTCGAGGAGGCGCTGATCGCGGTGTGCGCCGAGTTCGGCGTCACCACCGCCCGGGTGCCCGGCCGCACCGGCGTCTGGGTCCACGCCGACGACCGCGGCCCCGAGCGCAAGGTCGCGGCCATCGGCATCCGCGTCCGCCGCGGCGTCACCATGCACGGCTTCGCGCTCAACTGCGACGTGGACCTCGGCTGGTACGACCGGTTCGTCCCCTGCGGCATCTCCGACGCCGGCGTCACCTCGCTGTCGTCGGAGCTCGGCCGCGACGTCACCGTCGCCGAGGTCGTCCCCGCCGCACGCCGGCACCTGACCGACCTCTTCGCCTGGGGTCCGTACGAGCCGACACCGGACTACGAGCCGCGCCCCGACCCGGCCAAGCGGCCCCGGATCGAGCTGATCCGGCCCGCGTCCGTCGGCTGACGCCCGCGTGCCGGTGCCGAATCGGGCCGTCCAGACCCGCCGAGTAGGCTGGCCCGGTGACTGCACCCGCTCCTGAAGGCCGCAAGCTCCTCCGCCTGGAGGTCAGGAACGCGCAGACCCCGATCGAGCGCAAGCCGTCGTGGATCAAGACGCGCGCGAAGATGGGACCGGAGTACACCGAGCTGCAGAAGCTGGTGAAGTCCGAGGGCCTGCACACGGTCTGCCAGGAAGCCGGCTGTCCCAACATCTTCGAGTGCTGGGAGGACCGCGAGGCCACGTTCCTCATCGGCGGCGACCAGTGCACCCGGCGCTGCGACTTCTGCCAGATCGACACCGGCAAGCCCCAGCCGCTGGACCGCGACGAGCCGCGCCGGGTCGCGGAGTCCGTGCAGACGATGGGCCTGCGGTACGCCACGATCACCGGCGTCGCCCGCGACGACCTGCCCGACGGCGGCGCCTGGCTCTACGCCGAGACCGTCCGCGCGATCCACGACCTCAACCCGAACACCGGGGTCGAGAACCTGATCCCCGACTTCAACGGCCAGCCCGACCTGCTCGCCGAGGTCTTCGAGTCCCGCCCCGAGGTGCTGGCCCACAACGTCGAGACGGTGCCGCGGATCTTCAAGCGGATCCGCCCCGCGTTCCGCTACGAGCGCTCCCTGGACGTGCTGACCCGGGCCCGCGCGTTCGGCCTGGTCACCAAGTCGAACCTGATCCTGGGCATGGGCGAGACCCGCGAGGAGGTCTCCCAGGCCCTGCAGGACCTGCACGACGCGGGCTGCGACCTGGTCACCATCACCCAGTACCTGCGCCCCTCGCTGCGCCACCACCCGGTGGAGCGGTGGGTCAAGCCCGAGGAGTTCGTCGAGCTCCAGGAGGAGGCCATGGAGATCGGATTCGCGGGGGCGCTGTCCGGCCCGCTCGTCCGTTCGTCGTACCGTGCCGGTCGCCTGTACCGTCAGGCGATGGATGCGCGCGCCGCCGAGGCGAGCGCCTGAGTTTTCGCAGATCGCACCGCTGACAAGGAAGCAAGCCGCAACCACATGGCCGAGAAGAAGAACGAACCCCTCGACCCGACGACGATGAGCCGCCGCCGGCAGATCCTCGAGACCTACCGGATGTCGAAGCAGGTCGACCCCGCGCTGACCTGGTGGATGCTCGGCTCCTTCCTGGTCTTCGGCGCCATCGGCTTCGGCATCTTCATGCTGCTGCCGGGCGACAACCTGTTCACCACGATCATGGCCGCCATCGGCGGCGTCATGGTCGGCTTCCTCGCCCTCATGATCGTCTTCAGCCGCCGCGCCCAGAAGGCGGCGTACGCCCGCCTGGAGGGTCAGGCCGGGGGCGGCGCGCGGGCGCTCACCATGCTGCGCCGCGGCTGGACCGTCGAGGAGGTCGTCGCCTTCACCCGCCAGCAGGACATGGTCCACCGGGTCGTCGGCCCTCCGGGCATCGTCCTGGTCGGCGAGGGCAACGCCAGCCGCCTCAAGCCGCTGATGACCAGCGAGCGCAAGAAGCACGAGCGCGTGGCGGCGGACTACCCCGTGCACGAGGTGATCGTGGGCACCGGCGAGGGCGAGGTCCCGCTGCCGAAGCTGGTCCGCCACCTGCAGAAGATGGGCCGCAAGGTGAAGCCCGCCGAGATCACCGAGCTCCGCGGCCGCCTGCGCGCGCTGGACGCGCAGCGCCCCAAGGTCCCGCTCCCCAAGGGGCCGGTGCCGACGAGCATGAAGGGCATGCGCGGCAACCTGCGCGGCCGCTGACCCCATTCCGCGAGCGGGTCAGGTGACCCGTGCGAGGTCCCGGCGGACGTAGCGCAGGTGGGCCCACTCCTCCTCGAGGATCACCCGGAGGCAGTCCCCGACGGTGGGGTGCCAGTCGCCGCCCCACGGGTCGTCGCGCTCCTCCGCGAGCACCTCGTCCGTGACGGTGGTGAGGAAGTCGGTCACCAGGTCCTGGCGCTCGGCCCGGACCGCCAGGACCTCCTCGTACGCCGGCGGGTCGTCCCGGAAGATCGACAGGTCGAAGCCCATCTCGCCGGCGCCGGTGAAGATCTGACCGATCTCGTGGAACGGCTGGGGCACGCGCTGGATCGCGCCCCGCAGCCAGGCGTCCGTCGCCAGGACGAGGTGCCGCAGGGTCTGGGCCAGGGACCACTCGTCCTCGACATGGGCGTCGACCAGGTCCGGCGGCGTCCCCGCCACGGTCTCCTGCCACGCGGACCGGACCGCGTCCCACGCCTCGCGCAGACCCTCGGGCGTCTGCGCCCGCTGCAGCTCCCGGCCCGGGAACCGCCGGTTGAGCTCGGCGTCGACGAGCGGCACCACGTCCACCCCGTTGACGAGGAGGGTGCCGAGGAACAGGTCGTGGCTGTCGATGTCGAGCCCGCCCACGTCGACCCCGCGCATC
Source organism: Nocardioides sp. YIM 152588 (assembly GCF_040191335.1). Lineage (NCBI taxonomy): Bacteria > Bacillati > Actinomycetota > Actinomycetes > Propionibacteriales > Nocardioidaceae > Nocardioides > Nocardioides sp. YIM 152588. The sequence goes on from NZ_JBEGDJ010000021.1 coordinate 5,856, forward strand.
GTGACTCCGCTCAGGTCGGAGAACCGGAAGGTCGCGCACTTGAGGCTCGACCGGACGAAGGTCGCGCCCTCGAACTCGTTCGTGTGTGCATAGGTCGTCATCGCTCCAGCATGGCGGCGAGCGGGGACAGTCGTGTCGGCGACTTGGTGGAGGCGGCCACGATGGGGTGGTGGAGGACAGGCGACGACCCGAGCGCTTCTCGATCAGCGAGGTACCGAGGTCGCGGGCCGAGCGGCTGCGGCGCCGGCAGCGCTGGTACTTCGCCCTCATGGGCACCTGCATCGCGCTGATCCTGCTCGCCTGGAACGTGGTCCGCTTCTGGTCGACGCCCGCGGCCGTCGCCATGTCCGTGGTCGCAGCCGTGATCCCGCCCATCGCCGTGATCGTGGCGAACTGGGGTGAGGACCACTGACGCGGCAGGCGACGGCGCGCCGCCCCGAGGCCGGGGAGGCGGCGTGACCTAGCCGGCGGCGACCAGGCCGCGAAAGGTCTCGTTGGTCACCGTGGCGGTCCCGGCGAACATGTCGTGCAGCCCCCGCCCGTCCGACTTGAAGACCAGCGGCGGGATGACCAGGGCGATCAGGACCTGCCGACCGAAGACCTTGAGCGGGTTCATCGGCCGGATGCGTCCGTCGATCGGGACGACCCGCAGGCCGGTGACCAGCTTGCCGAAGGAGCCTCCGGCCAGCCACGTCAGGACGGTCGACTCCAGCACGTACACCAGCAGCGTCCAGCCCGACGCCGTCGACCCGGGCTCGCTGTAGCGGTCGAGGCCGACGAACGCGATCACGACCAGCGTCGAGACCAGCCAGTCGACGACGAGGGCGAGGATCCGGCGACCCCAGGAGGCGGTGGGCAGAGCAGCGTCAGGCACCCGACCAGCCTAGGCGTGTAACGCCGCTCTCCCCGTACCGGGCCACGGGTTCATGGGACCGAAACCTGGCAGCGCACCGGCGAAACGTGGCCGCCCTAGTTTCGGGCCACCACTAGGGGAACAGCACCAACGCTAGGAGCTCAGCATGACCGCCAACATCGTTCGACTCGGGGCGATCCAGGACGTCGAGGCCTACGAGCCGCCCGAGGCGTCCTTCGACCCCGCCGAGACGCCGGGAGGCATCTTCGGCGAGAACGTCTTCAGCCTGACCGTCATGCAGCGCCGCCTGCCGAAGTCGGTCTTCAAGTCCGTGCAGTCGACGATCGAGCGCGGCACCGCCCTCGACCCGATGGTGGCCGACGCCGTCGCCTCGGCGATGAAGGACTGGGCGATGGAGAAGGGCGCGACGCACTACGCGCACGTCTTCTACCCGCTGACCGGCCTGACCGCGGAGAAGCACGACAGCTTCCTCGACCCGGTCGGCGACGGCACCGCGATCGCCGAGTTCGCCGGCAAGACGCTGGTCCAGGGCGAGCCCGACGCCTCCTCCTTCCCGAACGGCGGCCTGCGCGCCACCTTCGAGGCGCGCGGCTACACGGGCTGGGACATCCAGTCGCCGGCGTACGTGCTGGAGAACCCGAACGGCAACACGCTCTGCATCCCGACGGTCTTCGTCTCGATGACCGGCGAGGCGCTCGACCACAAGACCCCGCTGCTGCGCTCGCAGCAGGCGATGTCCGCGCAGGCGATCCGGGTGCTCAAGATGTTCGGCCACGAGGAGCCCGACAACGTCGTCTCCTTCTGCGGTCCCGAGCAGGAGTACTTCCTGGTCGACAACCACTTCTTCCTGACCCGCCCGGACCTGCTCAACGCCGGCCGCACCCTGTTCGGCGCCAAGCCGCCGAAGGGCCAGGAGTTCGACGACCACTACTTCGGCGCGATCCCCGAGCGCGTGCTGGGCTTCATGCACGACACCGAGCGGGCGCTGTTCAAGCTCGGCATCCCGGCCAAGACCCGCCACAACGAGGTCGCCCCGGGCCAGTTCGAGGTGGCGCCGATGTTCGAGCGCGCCAACCTCGCCTCGGACCACCAGCAGCTGCTGATGACCACGTTCCGCACCATCGCCAAGAAGCACGGCATGGAGTGCCTCTTCCACGAGAAGCCCTTCGCCGGCGTCAACGGCTCGGGCAAGCACGTGAACTTCTCCTTCGGCAACGGCCCGCAGGGCAACCTGCTGCTGCCGGGCGACAACCCGCACGACAACGCGCAGTTCCTGGTCTTCTGCGCCGCGATCATCCGGGCCGTCCACAAGTACGGCGGCCTGCTGCGCCTCTCGGTCGCCTCGGCCTCCAACGACCACCGCCTCGGCGCCAACGAGGCTCCCCCGGCGATCATCTCGATCTTCCTGGGCGACCAGCTGGCCGACGTGTTCGACCAGATCGCCAAGGGCGGCGCGACCCGGTCGAAGGAGAAGGGCACGCTGATGATCGGCGTCGACACCCTCCCCGACCTGACCAAGGACCCGGGCGACCGCAACCGGACCAGCCCCTTCGCCTTCACCGGCAACCGGTTCGAGTTCCGGGCGCCGGGCTCGCTGCAGACGGTGGCGGCGCCGATGGTCGTCATCAACACGATCGTCGCCGAGGCGCTGGACTACTGCGCGACCAAGCTGGAGACCGCGGTCGCCGAGGGCACCGAGTTCAACGCGGCCGTCCAGGACCTGCTCGCCACGATCGTGGCCGACCACGGCGCGGTCATCTTCAACGGCAACGGCTACTCCGACGAGTGGCAGGTCGAGGCCGAGCAGCGCGGGCTGAAGAACCTCCGCACGACCGTCGACGCCATCCCGGAGTGGATGACCGAGGAGGCCGTCGAGCTCTTCACCGGCTACGGCGTCTTCAACGAGCGCGAGCTGGAGTCGCGCTACGAGGTCGCGATCGAGCACTACCTGCTCACCGTCGGCGTCGAGGCCAACCTGGCCTCGGAGATCGCCACCACGATCGTGCTGCCGGCGGCGATCCGCTACCAGACCGAGCTGGCCCAGAACGTGGCCGCGCTGAAGAAGGCCGGCGTCACCCCCGACACGACGATGCTGGAGGCCGTCTCCAAGCCGCTGTCGCAGCTCACCGCCGCGATCGCCGAGCTGGACGAGGCGATCGCCGGCGCCCACGAGCACGAGGGCATCGCGGAGGCGACGTACGTGCGCGACGTGGTGCTGGCCGCGATGTCCGAGGTGCGGACGGCGGCCGACGCGCTCGAGAGCGTCGTGGCGGACGACCTGTGGCCGCTGCCGACGTACCAGGAGATGCTCTACATCCTCTGATCGTCGGGCGGCGACCCGCCCAGAAACCGGTCCGTGGGGCCGCGGCTACGACCGCGGCCCCACGGAGTTCCTCACGCCGTCCTCAGATCTTGTTACGTCCAGGAAACAAACCAGTGATGGTCGAGAAACTGGCGGTCGGTTAAGTTCGGAGCGGCGACGCGGCGTAGGAATGCGCCTGCGAGCCCTGACCGTCACCGGCTGACCGATGGCTGGCGCCCGAGCCCAGCCAAGGAGGAACGAATGTTCAACAACAGCGAAGAGCTGCTCAAGTTCATCGCCGACGAGGGCGTCGAGATGGTCGACGTCCGTTTCTGCGACCTGCCCGGCATCATGCAGCACTTCACCGTCCCGGTGTCGTCCTTCGACCAGTCGGTCTTCGAGGACGGCCTCGGTTTCGACGGCTCCTCCATCCGGGGCTTCCAGGCCATCAACGAGTCGGACATGCAGCTCTTCCCCGACCCGACCTCGGCGTACATCGACCCGTTCCGCAAGTCGAAGACGCTGAACGTCAACTTCTTCATCCACGACCCGATCACCGGCGAGGCCTACTCCCGCGACCCGCGCAACATCGCGAAGAAGGCGCTGGCCTACCTGGCGAGCACGGGCCTCGCGGACACCGCTTTCTTCGCCCCCGAGGCCGAGTTCTACATCTTCGACAACGTCCGGTACTCCACCGACGTGAACGAGGGCTACTACCACATCGACTCCGTCGAGGGCTGGTGGAACTCCGGCAAGGAGGGCGACGACAACCTCGGCTACAAGACCCGCCTCAAGGGTGGCTACTTCCCGGTCGAGCCCTACGACCACTACTCGGACCTGCGGGCCGACATGGTCAAGAACCTCGAGGCGTGCGGCCTCCAGGTCGAGCGCGCCCACCACGAGGTCGGCACCGCGGGCCAGGCGGAGATCAACTACAAGTTCGACACGCTGCTCAAGGCCGCGGACGACGTGATGAAGTTCAAGTACCTCATCAAGAACACCGCGTGGCAGCAGGGCAAGTCGGTCACCTTCATGCCGAAGCCGATCTTCGGTGACAACGGCTCGGGCATGCACGTGCACCAGTCGCTGTGGAAGGACGGCTCGCCGCTGTTCTACGACGAGACCGGCTACGGCGGCCTCTCCGACATGGCCCGCTGGTACATCGGCGGCATCCTCGAGCACGCCCCGGCGCTGCTCGCCTTCACCAACCCGACGGTGAACTCCTACCACCGCCTGGTCCCCGGCTTCGAGGCCCCGATCTCGCTGGTCTACTCCTCGCGGAACCGCTCCGCCTCGGTCCGGATCCCGATCACGGGCACCAACCCGAAGGCCAAGCGCATCGAGACCCGGTTCCCCGACCCGTCGGCGAACCCCTACCTCGCCTTCTCCGCGCTGATGCTCGCCGGCCTCGACGGCATCCAGAAGAAGACCGAGCCGGCCGCGCCGATCGACAAGGACATCTACGAGCTCCCGCCGGACGAGATGGCCGAGATCGCCCAGGTGCCGACCAGCCTCGGTGCCGTGCTCGACGCGCTGGAGGACGACCACGACTTCCTCACCGTCGGCAACGTGTTCACCCCCGACCTCATCGAGACCTGGGTGGACTACAAGCGGGCGAACGAGATCGCGCCGGTGCAGCTGCGGCCGCACCCGCACGAGTTCGAGCTGTACTACGACATCTAGATCGAAAACCCCCGCTGACCTGCGGTTTTAGGCATCGCCTCCTTCCGCAGTCCGCAGAGAGTCCGCACGGGCCGCCATCACGAGATCGATGGCGGCCCGTGTGCTTTCGTCAGCGTCGGGCCACAGGTGTGCGTAGGTGTCGAGCGTCGTCTTGGCGCTCGCGTGCCGCAGACGGGCCTGGACGACCTTCACGTCGGCGCCCGAGGCGATCAGCATCGAGGCCAGGTAGTGCCTCAGATCGTGGTAGCGGAACGTCGGCGGCAGGCCGGGCACCTTCGCCCGCGCCGACCGGATGGCCCGCTCGAGCGTCCACGGCGCGAGCTGCTCGCCCCACATGTTGCCCAGCATCCACTCCCCCTTGCGCGAGGTTGCCGCGACGTGCGCGGAGAGCTCGAGCGCGAGGCTCTGCGGGATCGGCACCGGCGTCTTCGACGTCTCGGTCTTGAGCGGCTCGGCCGGGTACTGCACGGCCGGCGAGAGCACGCCGCGCATGAAGTCGACGTCAGCGACCCGCAGCCCGCACGCCTCAGCCAGCCGTAGACCGCCGAACGCCCCGAGGAGCACCGCGGCCCGCAGGTGCTCCGGCATCGCGTCGTGGAGCGCCCACATCTGCTCGGTCGTGCACACGTAGGGCCGCTGCTTGCCGGCCGACGGCGACGTGCGCCGCGAGCAGGGCGACTTGGCGACCAGGCCGTCATGGACGGCGTCGGCGTAGATCTGCGACAGGCGCCGGTGCAGCGCGTAGACGTAGGACTCGGCGAGCCCCTCGGCCGCGAGCTGCGCGCACCACGTCCTGACGTGGGACGGGCGCACGGCGCCGAGCTGGAGGTGCCCGAACGAGGTCTTGATCCGGGCGATGTGCACCTCGGCCTGGCGCACGGTGCTCTTGCGGTTACCGCCGTAGCCCTCGAGCCAGATGTCGCACCACTCCCCCACGGTCGTGCGGGCCTGGCGCGGGCTGACGTGCGTCCCCGTGACCAGCTTCGCGGTCTGCTCGGCGAGCCAGGACTGGGCGTCTGTCTTCCGCGCGAAGTGGCGGGCGTGCTCCTTGCCGGCGTCGTCGCGGTAGCGCGCCCGCCAGCGCTGCCCCTTGCTGTGCTGCTTGGTCTGGATCCGCTCGCCGGTCTTGCGGTCGACCATCCACCAGCGGTCCTCGACCGTGCTGCTAGCCATCGGACTGGGAGCCCTTCAAGTCTTCGTAGAGCTGCACGACTCCAGCAAGGAACGCGACACGGATCGAATCGGACGGCGGTCGCCCCTGCGCCTCGGCGGCCTTGACCTCGTCCTCGAGCGCGTCGGCGATGTGAGAGACCCAGAAGCCGTCACTGAGCATCGCACGCGCGATCACCTCCTGCGCCGCCAGTACGTCGCTCGCGGCCGTGGCGAGGGTGCCCTCCGCGAGAACGCGCGCACGCTCCAACCTCGGCCCCTCGGCCATCGCCCGAAGCACTTCGGCCATTGCCATCGAGTCCGGCGGGAGGAGCATCTCGGCCACCGTGACCTCGAAGACCGCGGCCAGCGTCACGAGTTGGTCGATGCTGACATGCCTCCCCGAGTCGCCGCCGAGCAGTTTCGAGAGCACCACGGGATGGATCACGCCGCCCGTGGTTCCCGCGGCGTGGGCCTCCATGCGTCGCGAGAGCTCCGCCTGCGACCAGCCCCGGCGCGCCAGCTCCGATCGCACGCGCTCGATCACGTTCTTCTCTGAGCCCAGCGCGTTCGCCAGCAACTCGACGCTGACCTTGTCTTGAGCGTTCATCGCACCTCCTTAACGATCTGTTGGGGTTAAACATAGCGGATTGACTTGCGTTGTCAAGGGGTGAAAACCCAGGATTTGCGGTGAGGGGCCTAGCCCCCGTGGCCCCTCCCGGGCCACCCAGCACTTCGTAGAGAGAGGACTGCCATGCCCACCTTCCTCACAACGGCCGAGGTCGCCGAGCTCCTGCGGACCCCGACCGAGACGGTCCGCTACTGGCGGCACGTCGGCAAGGGGCCCAAGTCGTTCAAGGTGCCCGGCGGCCGGCGCGTGCTCTACGCCCGCGAGGACGTCGAGGAGTTCATCGCCGAGGCGCGTGGCGCCAGTGCCTAGCGCCGCGGGCCAGGGGCCCGCACTCAGCAACACGGGACGCCCGGCCGAGATCCGGGTGAGCAGCACTAGGCAGCCGGAAGTCGCCGACGAGTCCGTGCACTGTCGCCATTGCGGTCGGCTCTTGATGGCCGAGGCGTCGAGGCGCCGCGAGCTCGGCCCGATCTGCCTGCGCCTGGTCGCCGATCTGGCGGTGGTCGCGTGACTGCGTTCGACAACATCGTCCGCGCCCTGCTGCACACGGGCGTCAAGGTCACCAGGGTCACCGACGGCCGGGCTCGCGCGCAGTGCCCCGCCCACGACTCGCGTGGGTTCACGCTGTCGCTGCGCGCCCTCGACGACCGGGCGGTCGTTCACTGCTTCGCCGGCTGTGAGGACGTCGCGGTGCTGGACGCCATCGGGCTCTCCGTGCGCGACCTGTTCGACGAGGCCCGCGGCGACCGCCCCTCGTACACGCCGCCGAGGCCGGCGTCGCCGTGGGACGAGGCCATGCGGTCCATCGGGCTGCGCACCTGGCCGCCGGTCGACCACGTCCTCGACCGCATGGTCGTGGAGCAGGAGAGGTCTCGTCCGGGGGGTGATCCCCTTGGCGCCGCCTGACCCGCCCGAGCCGCACGAGCTGCTCGACGATTACCAGGCGTGGGTGGCCGAGCTGCAGGCCGACCGCGACACAGGTGGGAACCCAGTTCCCACCTCGCATGACCTCGCGGCCGACGACGCTGTGGTCCCGGGCGCGTCCTGGCTCCCGATCGACCTCGGCCCGATCGTCGACGGCCTCGCCGACGGCACGCTGCAGCGCCTCGAGCCCACCGTGGGGAGCCTCGACGGGGGCGGCTGCATCTTCTACGCCGGCAAGGTCAACGGCGTGGCCGGGGAGTCGGGCAGCGGCAAGACCTGGACCGCGCTCGCCGTGGCCGCCCAGGAGCTCACCGAGGGCCGCGCGGTCGTCTACCTCGACCTGGAGGACGACGCCGCCGGCATCGTGGGGCGTCTGCTCGACCTCGGAGTCGACCCCGAGGCGGTCCGCGCCGCGTTCGCCTACATCCGCCCCGACTGGCGCCTCGACGAAGTCGCGCGCTCGCTGCTCGTCGACCTGCTCGCTGACCGGCGTCCCGCCCTGGCGGTGGTCGACTCCACCGGGGAAGGGCTCGCCCTCGACGGCGCCAACCCCAACGCCGACGAGGAGGTCGCCCGCTGGTTCCGCCGGCTCCCGCGCCTGCTCGCCTCCACCGGTGCCGCCGTCGTGGTCCTCGACCACACCGCCAAGGCCGCTGACGGTGGGCTCTGGCCGATCGGGTCGCAACGCAAGCGGGCCGCGATCGACGGCGCCCAGTACATGCAGGAGACCATCCGCCCGTTCGCCAAGGACACCGCCGGCCTCGCCGTGCTCAAGTGCGCCAAGGACCGCCACGGCACCTACCGCGCCGGTCAGCGGGTCGCCGAGCTCACCGTGGACCCCGAGCCCACCGGCGGCGTACAGGTTGCGCTCAGGGCCGCCCAGGAGGCCGCGACGACCGCAGCGGGCGGGTTCCGGCCGACCGGCTACATGGAGCGGATCAGCGACGCCCTGGCGCTCGCCGAGGGGGCGCTGACGTACAACGACATCCGCGACCGGGTCACCGGGAAGAAGGAGCACATCCGCACCGCCGTCAACGTGCTGGTCGTCGAGGGCTACGTCACCACCGCACCCGGCCCCAGGCGCTCCACCCTGCACACCCTCGCCCGCCCCTTCCGGGAAGACGACACCCACCCGCCGACGGTGCTCGGAGAGCCGGGGACCAGTCGCGGTCACGAAGTGGCCCCTTCGACTGGTCCCACTGGTCCCGGTCCTAAGGGTGGGGACCGGGGGACCAGTGGTCTGACTGGTCCCGGGGACCAGTCGGGGACCAGTGGGGACCAGTCGTATCCGTGCCCGAATCCGCACCACTCACCTCAACTGCTCGCGGGCCGCTGGGCCTGCGACGACTGCACCCAGATGGAGGTCGCATCGTGACCACTGACCCGACCACCGGGCGCCACCTCGACGCCCCCCGCGTCGTGTGCTCGACCGCGGGCTGCGACGTCGAGCTGCTCGCCGACCGCAAGCACGTCCCGAACCTGATCGACGCAGGCTGGACCTGCACCCGCTGCCGCCGCGAGAGGAGCGCGTGATGCCCCGACGGAACTACGACCGACGGGCCAAGGCCCTCCGCGCTCGCCGCCGCGCCCTCTGGTTCGCCAGCGTCGAGCAGCCCCTTACCTACGAGGACATGGCGCGCGACCTCGTCCGCCGCGGCCTCGCCTCGCGACTGATCCTCGGAGCACCCGGGGGGCCGCGATGAACCGCAACGTCCTCGCCGAGGTGCCCGACGGCCACCTCCGCCAGCCCGGTACCAAGCGCCTCCGTGAGTGGCTCGAGCGCCACGGGCTCCAGATGACCCTCGAACAGCTCGACGCCGAGCGCCGCCGCCGCGGCTTCGGCCGCCGAGCCTGACCACCACCGACCCCCGCACCACCCCGATGAAGGAGATCCACATGCTGTACCGAGACCCGTCCCTGGCCCGCGTCGGCCTGATCGACCACCGCCCGCCGAACGACCGCCTCCCCGCCGCCATCGCCGCCAAGGTCGACGAGTACGAGGAGACCCGCCGCCGCCTCGCCGACGCCGAGAAGACCCTGCGCGGCTTCGCCGGCTACTACTGGACTGAGCGCTCCGAGGCCGCCGCCAAGGAGGACGCCCGCGCCGCCCAGGAGGCAGCCCGCACCGGGCACGGCGACCTCGCCGCCACCCCGCACCACGACGCCCTCGTGCGCGAGCGCCAGCAGGCCCAGGCCACCGTCGACGCCCTCAAGCCCCTGGTGATGGCCATCGGGTTCGAGGTGCTCGACCTCGCCGCCGAGGCCAACGACGGCACCCCCGACGCCGAGGCCGAGGCCGCCCGCAAGAAGCTCGCCAAGGCCGCCGACGCCCTGCAGGCCGCGCTGTCCGAGGCCATCGCCGCCCAGGCCGTCGCCGACTGGATCGCCCAGCGCGCGGCCTACGACCGCAGCATCGACCGCACGGTGCAGCTCGACCTCGCGGCCTTCCCTGCCACGCATCGCTACGGCCTGAGCGCCAGCGACCGCGTGACCGTCACCCTGCCCGAGCTCATCGCCACCCTCGTCAGCGCCGCCGACCCCGCGCGCGCCCTCGCCCACTGACCCCGCAACGACAGGAGACCGACATGCCGAACACCAACGACCCCGCCGCCCGCCGCCGGGCGCTGGCCCAGTCCATCGCCGCCAAGTCTGCCCGCCGCCCGCAGGTCGACAGCCAGGGCCGCATCGTCGAGCAGGGCGCGGACTACCGCGTCGACGACGAGGGGCTCTACGACGGGCCGGCCAAGCGCTGACCCCGGCCCACCCCTCCCCGGGTGGCCCTGTCTAGACCACGACCGCAGTAGCCGCTCCGGACCTGGCTAGCGCTTCGGCACAGCCCATTTTTCGGGGTCGGTGGGGGGGGTCTCACGCCCCCGCCGACCCCTCTCGAAAGGAGATTCCATGACCACCAGACAGGTCCCGGTGCCACGCACTTTGGGCGACGAGGGCAAGCGGCTGTGGCGCGCAATTGCCCGCCAATGGGCCTCAGACGGCCTTGAGCCTGACGCCCGCGAGCTGCGGCTGCTGGAGGACGCCTGCCATGAAGCCGATGTCCTCCAGCACGTCTCAGCCGCGCTGGCCGAGGCGCTCGACGAGGGCCGGATGATCGTCAAGGGCAGCACCGGGCAGCCGGTCACCAACCCCCTGATCGCCGAGGCCCGACGCTCCCGCGCACAGATCGCCGCGCTGCTGCTGAAACTCGGTCTCGATGCCCCGGACGAGCCCGCGATCGGGCCGGGGCTGACGACAGCAGAGGCGGGGCGCCTCGGCGGCCTGGCGCGACGATCATCCGGGCACTTCGACTGATGGCCCGGCGACCCCAAGGCACCTCAAGGGAGCTCGGACGCCGCCTTCGTGCCGCGCGAGTCGCCCGAGTTCGGCGTCTCGCGGCCGCGATGCCCCCGAATGGCCCCCTGGCTCGCCTCGCCGGCGAGATCGATGGCGGCGCGGTCGTCGTCTTTGACTCCGAGCAGATGTTCCTCGCGCTGTACGACCTCGGGGAGCACCGGGCCGCCAAGCAGTTCGCCCACCGTGCCGACCCGACCGGCCGCCGACGCTTCCGGCTCGACGAACACGACAACCTGACCGAGATCACGGGGTAGCCGCCATGACCAACCCACGTACCGAGCCGGACGGCGTCCCGCTGACCAGTCTCGACGACCGCCTGCACGACCTGCTCCGCGCCCTCGCACGGGTGCCGGACCTGCCGGCGTACCTGCGCTTCATCCGCACCACGGCCGACCTCGCCCTCGCCAGCGTCAGCCCCGACGACCCCGACGCCGCCGCGCACGTCGCGATGGCGTCGATCAGCACCGCCCTCGCCGCCGTCGGCGACGAGGTCCACCAGCTCACCCAGATGAAGAAGGAGGGCGCCTGAGATGGCAGTCCGCAACGAACGTGTCGTCCTGACACTGCAGGACGACTTCAGCAGCAAGATGGCCCGCGCCGCCGTCACCACGGCGGCCCTACAGAAGGCACTCGGGAAGCTCGACGGGACCACCGTCGACCTCAACGACTCCCTCGCGGACTCGGCCGTCGAGACCGACCGTCTCGGCGCCGCGACCCGCAAGGCCGGCCCCGACATCGACCGCTTCTCCGGCCGCCTACAGGTGCTCGGCGAGATCGCCGCGGTCTTCGGTCCGTCCCTGGTTCCGATCGGCGCGGTGGCCATCCCTGCGATCACTGGCCTGGCCGAGCAGATGGGCTTCGCGGTCATCGGTGCCGGCACCCTCGTGGCTGCCTTCCAGGGCGTCGGCGACGCGCTCGAGGCCGTCAACCAGGCCGCCCTGGAGCCCACCGCCGCGAACCTGGAGGCCGCACAGCAGGCGATGGACGCGATCGGACCGAGCGCGCAGGCGTTCGTGAACCGCTTCCAGGAGCTGCGCCCGACCCTGCAAGCACTGCGCGACTCGGCCGCCGCGGGCTGGTTCCCCGGCCTGACCGAGGCCCTGGACTCCATCGAGCGCGTCGCCCCCGAGGCCGCGGTCCTGTTCCAGCGGATCGGGCAGGTGGGCGGCGACCTCGTGGCCGAGGGCGCTGCCGCGTTCGCCGGTCCCGAGTGGGCCGACTTCCGGTCGTTCATCACTCGCGAGGCACCGCCGGCGCTGGAGAACCTGGGCCGCTCCGTCGGCAACCTCGCCGCCGGCATGGCCGAGCTCTGGATGGCCTTCTCGCCGCTCAACCAGTCGTTCTCAACCTGGATGCTCGACGCCTCCCGCGGGTTCCGCGACTGGGCCGACGGCCTCTCCCAGACCGAGGGCTTCCAGAAGTTCGTCGAGTACATCCGCACCAACGGCCCGCGGGTCGCCGATGCCCTCGGAGCGGTCGGCAACGCGCTGATCGACGTCGTGGCCGCCATCGCCCCGCTGGGTGGCCCGTCGCTCAAGATCATCGAGACCCTGGCCAAGGCGGTCAGCGACCTGGCCAACTCCCCGCTCGGCACGCCGCTGCTCGCCATCGCAGCCGGCATCTCGGCCGCCAACCTCGCCGCCCGCATCTTCAACGGCACGATGGCGACCCTGGGCATCACCACCCGGACCACTGGCGCGGCCCTCGGCGGCCTGCGGCTCGGCCTCGCGGGTGCCGCTGCCGCGCTGCTCCAGGTGGTCGCCGCCGGCAGCGAGACCGAGGGTGCACTCCGGGGCGTGCGCATGGAGCTCGCCGCAGGAGACCTCGCCGCAGCGCGCACGCGCCTGGCCGAGGTGAACGACCAGATCGCCCGCTGGCAGGACTTCCGAACCACCTCGGGCGTCGGCGACTTCTTCGGCGATCTCGGGACCGTGTTCAGCGACTTCGACGACGCCCTCTACTGGACCGGGTCGACCACCCTCGGCCAGGGCATCGACGGACTCCGCGAGGAGGCCGCGGGCCTGGAGAAGCAGATCGAGAGCGCCGCGTCGGCCGAGCGGGACTTCGCCGCCGCCACCGCGACCGTCGGCCAGGTCGCCGACCCCACGGGCTCGGCCATCGCCTCCCTGACCGACGCGATCGAGGAGCAGGCCCAGGCCGCGCTCGCTGCGTTCGATGCAGAGACCGCGTGGCGCCGCGCGCTGGTCGGCGCCCGCGAGCAGGCGAACAAGAGCAGTGCCGGCATCCGCGGCAACTCCGAGGACGTCCTGGCCAACCGTGACGCGCTCGAGCAGCTTGCCGCCGCGTGGCAGAACCAGTCCGAGGAGGTCCGGAGCAGCCGGGAGCGCTACAAGGCCGCCAGGGATGCCTTCATAGACGCAGCGACCGGGATGGGCGTCGCCGAGGACGCTGCAAAGCGGCTCGCCACGGAGCTGCTCGGCCTGCCGGTCAAGCGCTCAATCGAGGTGGACGTGCGCGCCGAGGCCGCCCGCGCCGAGATCGAGGCCGTTCAGCGCGGCCTGTCCTCGCTGAACGACAAGACGGTGCACATCACCACCGTCTTCGCCCGTCACGGCATCGACCCCCGCCAGGCCACCTACTCCTCCGGCGGCTACACCGGCGACGGCGGCAAGTACGAGCCCGCCGGCATCGTCCACCGCGGCGAGGTCGTCCTGCCCCAGGAGATCGTCCAACGCGACTGGTCGATGCTGCAGAACCGCTACGGCCACCTGCCCGGCTTCTCCGACGGCGGCTACGTGCGCGAGCCCGCGCGCTACGCCGCCCGCATGCCCGAGCCTGCCCGCTACTCGAGTCGCCCCGCGACCTCGGCCGCCGCCCGGACGACGGTGCAGCCCGTCGTCGTCGACGTCAGGGTGCGCGGCGATCTGGACCTCACGAAGGCCAGGGCCGAGATTCACAAGATCGCGCAATTCCAGACCGAGCAGTACGAGACGTTCCTGGAGTCCCAGGGCTACCGCTAGAGCCCTGAGCACACAGAACCGCCCTGCCGCCTCGGATGGCAGGGCGGTTCTGTCGTTCCGTCAGGACTCGCTCAGCGCCGCCTCGAACTCGGCCATGCCGACCTGCTCGCCGCCGATCCAGAGCCAGCGGACCCGGCGCCCGTCCTTGATCTTGGCGACGTCGCCCGCCTTCTGGAGGGCGCGCAGGTCGCCGTCGCAGACGGCACCGTGTTCGGACGACTTGAAGCAGCCGCCCTCGCCGCACTGGTGCCACACGTCGCCGCGGGCGTGGCGAGGGTCGCCCGGCCGGATGGTCCCGAGTGTCCACTCCAGGTAGGACATGTAGCCGCCGATCCGGTCCCGAATCTCGCCGATCAGGAGCGGCCGCCCGGCGTCCCGCAGGGCCGCCGCCACCTGCTCGCGGGCGTGGACGCGCTGCGCTGCTCGTGCCTGCCTCGGGGCGCTCATGCCTTGCTCACCCGCTCGAGCGCGTCACGAGCGGTCTGCAGGGCGGCGATCGCGTCGCTGAGCACGTCGATGCCCGACCGCTGGCCGCCGTCCCACAGAACCTCGTCGATGGCGTCGCCGTCGTGGCCAAGCGCGATCACGATGCGCCCCGCTTCGGCGGGCGAGAGGAACTTGCCGGCGTGGTCGCCGATCAGCAGGTCGCCGTCGCGCTTCACGTAGAGCTCGCGCCCGTCGGCGTCGGTGGCTCGGATGTCGATCGGCTCGATGGTCGTCATGGGCGCGTTCGCGGTCGTCGTCATGTCGGAACGATCCGGCATCGGCTCCTCGGCCGCGGGGTTGTTTCGGGAGGTGACGGTCAGTCCTTCGATCATCGAGAACGTGACGCCGTACCGCCCGCACTCGCAGGCGACCGGCCGCGAGCCGCCCTGGCTGGCCTCGATCACGTCGTGGCCCCTCACGGGCCGCAGGACGTGGCGGCCGTCCGCGCAGGACGCGCAGACGATGCCGTCGCGGGAGAGGTAGACGTGGCCCGCTTCGAGGGACCTCATGGGAGAGTTGTTCATGGTGCTGGTGCCTCCTAGTGGCATCGGTTCCTGGCCCCTGGTCGGTGTTGCTGCACCGGCCGGGGCCGCTTTGTTGTCGCGGGTCGTAGTCCGCAAATAGTCCGCAAGACGTTCCAAAGAGGCCAACGGCGCTCAACGGTCGCGGATCGTGTTTGGGCAGGTCAGGCGGCATGTTGCTCATGTAGCCAACGCCAGTCACCTATGCGGGGAGAGTTCGAGCTGTACTACGACATCTGAGCCGCCGGTCCTCGTGACCTGCGTCTAGGTGCCTGAGACGGCCCCTGACCTGCACGATCGTCCTCGGACGTCGGGCAGCGTCAGGGGCCGTTGTTCGTGGGCGCCAAGGCCGGTCCTCAGCCGTCAGCTCTTCAGCGCCGGCCAACCACGTGACCGTTGGTCAGTCACCCAGGCCCGAACCCGATCGATCTCGATCTGGTAGCCGAGCCGCGGATAGTCGCTCCACTGTGGGTTTCCCGGCCACAGGAGCTCGACCTCGATGTCGCCGCCGCGGGCGGTGATGGAGAAGAGCTCCCGGGTGTCGCGACGCGAGCCGACGACCATCCCGGTCAGGAGGTGGTCGCACGTCATCCCGGGGATGCCTTCGACCGGCGCGCCGGGCACCAGGAACGTGGCCATCAGGAACCTGAGCCACGGCACCATATGGTTCGCCTTGTCGCCACCGTTGTAGCTCAGGCAGCACCCCTCGTCGCACACACCCCAGTTCGACCACCCCCGCGGCGCGTCCCTCAGCAGTCCGCGCAGCAGCTCGTCGTCCTCGTCCGCCACCCGAAGAGGAGCACCCGGCTCTCTCAGGTACGGGGATCCGGCGATGCGGTTGATGGCCGAACGCTCGCGCGGCCCGAGCGGCGGATCGATCTGGAGGTAGCCGACGAAGTCAGTCTGGTAGCCCATGCCGGGCAAGACTGCGCCGCATCGACCAGGCGGGCAACGCGGGCCAGACCGGCTGTGGACAACTTGACCGGCCACCCGCTCGCGACGCCCCGACCGGGCCGTCCGAGACCGTTTGCGCACCTCCGCGCCGCTGCACCAACGACGCAGCGCTTGCACCTCGGGCGGCTCGTCGGTCGCTACGCTGGAACCATGACGGACGTCGTACCCGAGACCCGGGGGCCACTCAGCGGCCCGACCGGTCGGCGCGTCGCTTCCCGCATCGGCGAGGTGCGCGCTCTGCTCCAACGCCACGGAGTCAGCAACGCCCGGGTGTTCGGGAGCGTCGCGCGTGGCGACGACCGGGAGGGCAGCGACCTCGACCTCCTGGTCGACTTCGCTCCCGGCACGACCCTCTTCGACCTCGTCGGGATCCAGATGGAACTCGAGGAACTGCTCGGGATCGACGTCGACCTGGTCCCGGAGAACGGGCTGAAGCCGCGCATGCGGTCCCGCGTCGAGCGAGACCTCGTGCCACTGTGAGCCGCTCCGACCTCGACCGTCTGTACGACATCGCCGAGGCCATCGAGGCGATCCGGTCTCACGTCGACCACGGGCCAATGACCGACGTACTCGTATTCGACGCCGTGCGGATGCGACTTCTCGAGATCGGCGAGGCCGTCAAGGCGCTGACCGAGGGCGTCACGGAGAGCGAGCCCGAGATCCCGTGGCGCACGATCGCCCGGTCCCGCGACCACCTCGCCCATCGCTACTTCGCCTCCGAGGTGGAGATCCTCACCGACACCGTCACCACCGATCTCGAGCCACTCCACGCAGCGGTGACCCGGCTCATCGGCGACCTGACGTCGGGCGAGGACTCGACATCGCGCGGCCCCGGCGCGGCGCCAGTCTGACCAGCAACACCGTTTCTGCAGGTCAGCAGACCCCTGTGGCCCGCAACCGCCGGGGCGCACGGCCCGGGAGGCATGTAACACGCCGTCCACCGCACCTCCGGGCCGTTCGCGGTGCTTCCGGCCCGCCACAACGGGCTCGAAGCGCGGCCGACGGCCGACCAGATCCGCGAACAGCGTGTTACATCGCTTCGGCTCGCCGGCCACCCGATCGCGCTGACCGATCGGATGGCCGGACAGCCCTCAAGGCCCGTCAGGCGCGATCGGGCATGCGCGGCGCGTGCCCGGCTCGGGAGGGATGCCGAGGACGTTGCAGCCCGCGGCGACGGGAGAGGACCTCGACGCGGTCGACATCGTCCAGCCCCTCCCCCACGCGTCGGGCCTCCTCCTCGGTCAGTGGGCGCAGGTCGGCGATCGCGTCGGCCAGCGTGAGGATCGCGAGCTGGCGGGGCGACCACGCAGGGCTCGGCATCGCGTCGGTGACCCTACGGCTCCAACAGCCGGGAGCGGGTGACGAAGCGGACGCCCTCGGGCGCCTCCAGCGAGAACCCGGCGCCGCGGCCGGGCACGACGTCGATGGTGAGGTGGGTGTGGGACCAGTACTCGAACTGGGCGGCCGACATCCAGACCGGGACGACCCGGTCGAGACCGATGTCGAGGTCCCCGAGGTGGACGTCGGCACCTCCGACGCGGAACTCGCCGTCGGGGTAGCACATGGGCGCCGAGCCGTCGCAGCAGCCGCCGGACTGGTGGAACATCAGCGGCCCGTGCCGGCCGGTGAGGCGGCGGAGGAGCTCCGCCGCCTCACCGGTGACCGCGACCCGCGCGCCCGCCCCGGCCACACCCTCCGAAGCCGTCGTACGGGCCCCGGCCATCAGAAGAAGCCGAGGGCGTCGGGCGAGTAGGACACCAGCAGGTTCTTGGTCTGCTGGTAGTGGTCGAGCATCATCTTGTGCGTCTCGCGGCCGATCCCAGAACCCTTGTAGCCGCCGAACGCCGCGTGCGCCGGGTAGGCGTGGTAGCAGTTCGTCCACACCCGGCCGGCCTGGATGCCCTTGCCGGCGCGGAACGCCCGCGCCCCGTCGCGCGACCAGACGCCGGCGCCGAGACCGTAGAGGGTGTCGTTGGCGATCTTGAGGGCGTCGGCCTCCTCGTCGAAGGAGGTCAGCGACACCACCGGCCCGAAGATCTCCTCCTGGAAGATCCGCATCGAGTTGTCGCCCTCGAACACCGTGGGCTGGACGTAGTAGCCGCCGCTCAGGTCGCCACCGAGATCGAGCCGCTCGCCTCCGGTGAGGACCGTGGCGCCCTCGCGCTTCCCGATGTCGATGTAGGACAGGATCTTCTCGAGCTGGTCGTTCGAGGCCTGCGCGCCCATCATCGTGTCGGTGTCCAGCGGGTTGCCCTGCTTGATGGCCTCCACCCGCGCGATCGCATCCGGCACGAAGTCCGAGTAGATCGAGCGCTGCACCAGCGCCCGCGACGGGCACGTGCACACCTCGCCCTGGTTGAGGGCGAACATCGTGAAGCCCTCGAGCGACTTGTCGTAGAAGGCGTCGCGCTGCGCCGCGACGTCCTCGAAGAAGATGTTGGGGCTCTTGCCGCCGAGCTCCAGCGTCACCGGGATGATGTTCTCGCTGGCGTACTGCATGATCAGCCGCCCGGTGGTGGTCTCGCCGGTGAACGCGATCTTGGCGATGCGCGGGCTGGAGGCCAGCGGCTTGCCGGCCTCGACGCCGAAGCCGTTGACCACGTTGACCACGCCGGCCGGCAGCAGGTCGCCGATGAGCTCCATGAGCTTGAGGATCGACCACGGGGTCTGCTCGGCCGGCTTGAGGACGACGGCGTTGCCGGCGGCCAGCGCCGGGGCGAGCTTCCACACGGCCATCAGGATCGGGAAGTTCCACGGGATGATCTGGCCGACCACGCCCAGCGGCTCGTGGAAGTGATAGGCGATGGTGCTCTCGTCGATCTCCGAGATCGAGCCCTCCTGGCCCCGCAGCACGCCCGCGAAGTAGCGGAAGTGGTCGACGGCGAGGGGAAGGTCGGCGTTGAGGGTCTCGCGGACCGCCTTGCCGTTGTCCCAGGTCTCGATGACCGCGAGGTCCTCCAGGTTCGCCTCCATGACGTCGGCGATCTTGAGCAGGACGTTCGCGCGGTCGGCGGGAGAGGTGCGCCCCCACGCAGGGGCCGCGTTGTGGGCGGCGTCCAGGGCCGCCTCGATGTCCTCGGCCGTGCCGCGGGCGACCTCGGTGAACGGCTGGCCGGTCACCGGGGTGATGTTCTCGAAGTAGTCGCCCCGTACCGGGCCGACCCACTCGCCCCCGATGAAGTGGCCGTAGCGGGCCTTGACGTCGATGGCCGAGTCGGCGGTGCCGGGCGCTGCGTGGATGGTCATGATGGAGACTCCGATCCTCGGGATGTGACTGCGATCACAAGGTAGGAGCGGCGACGTTGCGACCACGTTGCAACGTCCGCGGCGGCGGGAGGTCAGCCGAGCTCGCTGTCCAGCCGGGCCAGCTGCCCCTGGACCAGCGGCTGCATCGGCGAGGTCGCCGACAGCGTCGACTGGAGCGCCTGCCACATCTCGTAGTCGTCCGCACCCCAGGCCGACCGGGTCCACGTCGACATCAGGTCGGCCTCGCCGCTGGTGAGCACGGCCCGGCGCAGGGACCCGTGGACCGCATCGCGGAGCGCGATCACGCCCGGCGCCGTCGACCGCGGCAGGAGGGGGCCTCGGTACGCCTGCAGGGCGGCGCGCGTCTGCCCGCCCGCCGCCTGGGCCTCGACCGCCAGCCAGTCCGCCATCACGTCGGCGGCGAGCCGGTACGGCCGCGAGGCGAGCACCTGGGCGCCGAGCAGGCTCCGCAGCCGGTTGAGCTCGGCCCGCAGCGTCGAGGAGCCGCCGTCCTCGGCGTACAGCTGGATCGCCAGCTCGTCGCCGGTCAGGCCGGTCGGGCTGCCGGCGAGCAGCACGAGGATCTCGGAGTGCCGCGGGGAGAGCCGCATCTGCGGGGAGCGGGCGCCGTCGGCGGAGATCGTCAGCAGCGCGTCGGACCGGCCGAGCCCCTCCACGAGCAGCTGCGTGCCGCGGCCCGGGAGCGGCTCGTACGCCGGCCCGGAGTCGCCGCGGGCCAGCTCGGCCTCGGCCATCCTGGCGGCCGCGCGGACCATCGCCATCGCCTGCGGGACGGCCAGCCCCGGTCCCCCGGTCACGTCGAGCACGCCCAGCAGGCTGACCGTCGACGGGTCGTGGATCGGCGCGGCCACGCAGCTCCAGTCCTGGACGGACCGCCGGAAGTGCTCACCGCCCAGCACACCCACCGGTCGGTCCAGGCGCAGCGCCAGGCCGGGCGCGTTGGTCCCGGCCAGCCGCTCGTCCCAGTTGCTGCCCTCGACGAACGCGATCGACTCGGCGCTGCGCAGCGTGCTGGAGTTGCCGCACACCCACAGCAGCTGCCCGGCGGCGTCCGAGACCGCCATCAACGATCCGGTGTCGCGCGCCGCCTGCCCGAGGATGTCCTCCAGCAGCGGGAAGACCCGGGCCAGCGGGTGCGCGGCGCGGTAGTCCCGGAGGTCGTCGTCGGGGAGGGTGATCGGCGCCTCGGGCTGATCGAAGCGGACACCCGCCGCGGCGGACCGGTGCCAGCTCTCCGCCACCTCCGCGCGCAGGCCACCCGCGGCCGCGGCGGCGTCGTCGGCCGGCTCCCCGGGGTCTCCAGGCATGCCGGGAGCCTAGCCGCGAGGCCCGAACAGCACCTCGACCGCGCGGGAGTCGGCGTACTCCTCGAAGCGCGCGATCCGGCCGTCACGCACCGTGACGACCAGGCAGGACGGGATCCGCACGGGATCGCCGGAGCCGCTGGTCCCGACGGTCACCGACTGCACCACCCAGCCGTCGTCGGAGACCCGCACCCGGACGTCCTCGACCCGCAGCGTGGCTCCGGCCTGCACCGACCGCGTCCGCGAGGGCGTACGACGGATCTCGGCCTCCCACTCCCCCGCGTTGTGCCAGGTGCTGACGCCGTCGGCGTAGACGTCGTCGTCGGCGCGCCGGCCGGCCAGGAACGCCGGCAGCCAGCGCTCCAGGAGCGCCGTGCTCCGCGCGATGCCGTCGGCCGTCGCGGGCTGGATGACGGGGTCGGGCACCGGGTCCTCCCTCAGGGAGCCAGCAGGCTCGTCTCGAAGCTGTAGCGGCTGGCAGCGTAGACGTGGCTGCCGTACTCGACGACGGCGCCGTGGTCGTCCCACGTGGTGCGCTGCATGGTGAGCAGCGCGGCGCCCTTCACCTCGTCCAGCAGCCGGGACTCGCTGGCGGTCGCCTGGCGGGCGCCGACGACCTGGGTGGCCATGTGCATCTGGACACCGCGGGCGCGCAGGAGGGCGTAGAGACCCTCCTGCTCGAGCATCTCGGCGGTGAAGTCGGCGATACCGGGGGGCAGGTAGTTGGTCATCTTGGCGATCGGTCGTCCACCCGCGCTGCGCAGCCGCACCGCACGGACGAGGGGCTCGCCGAGCTCGATGCCGAACCGCTCGGCAAGCTCGACGTCGGCATCGACCTCCTCCAGCGCCAGCACCTGGGTCTCCGGCCCCTGCCCGCCGGCGGCCAGGTCGTCGTACAGGCTGGTGAGCTCCAGCGGACGCTTCACCTTGGGCTGGACGACCCGGGTGCCGACGCCGCGCCGGCGGACGACCAGGCCCTTGTCGACCAGGTGCTGCATCGCCCGGCGCATCGTCGGGCGCGAGACCCCCAGCTGCTCGCCGAGCTCGATCTCGTTGGTGAAGAGCGTGCCCGGCGGGATCTGGCCGGACGTGATCGATCGCTCCAGGTGCTGAGCGACCTGGAAGTGCAGGGGCACCGGGCTGCGCCGGTCCACGACGATCGGAGGCACAGCGACCTCGTCGACCGTCGTCTCGCCGTTGTCACTCATCGGTTCATTCTCCCAGGTCGACACACGGACCCCGGTCCGTCTCGTTGTCATGCGGTCACCACCAGCACACCGGCAGACATGATGCCCGCCGCGAGCGCCACCCTCTCGAACGTGCCCCGGTCGACGCGCCGGATCGCGTGCACGCCCGCCCAGGCCCCGAGGAGGAGCGCCGGCACCAGGGCCAGGTCGAGCAGGAGCCCGTCCCGCGTGATCAGCCCCAGACCGCTGCTGAGCGGGAGCTTCGCGAGGTTCACCAGGAAGAAGAACCAGGCGACGGTGCCCAGGAAGCCCAGGACGGGCAGGCCCAGGAGCAGCAGGTAGCCGGTCATCAGCGGGCCGGCCGCGTTGGCGGTCATGGTCGCGAAGCCCGCGCCGACGCCCGCGGCCAGCGCCAGCGCGGTGGGCGCGCCACCCGGCCCCGCCTCCGAGGCAGCCATCGCCTGGAGCCGCGGCCCCGCCAGCAGCTGGCCGACCAGCAGCACCAGGAGCAGCACGCCGATCGCGAGCTGCACCGTGCCGTCCCCGGCCACGCCGAGGAACCAGGCACCGAGCAGCAGGCCCGGTACGACGCCGGGCAGGACCCGCGCGAGCACGGCCCAGTCCGCGTGGCGCCGGTAGACGGCGAGGGCGACGAGGTCCCCGACCAGCAGCAGCGGCAGCAGCGTGCCGGTGGACTCGCGCGCCGGCAGGACCGCCACGAACAGCACGACGGCGAGCGCGCCGGCGCCGCTGACCGCCGTCTTCGCGACGCCGACGAGCGCTGCGCCCGCGGCCAGCACGAGCCACGCCAGGGCTGACAATCCCAGCACACGCGCCTCCCTTTGTCAGAACATCTCTGCCCAGCATGAATCAGACGTTCGGGAACGGCAAGCACCAACGCACACCAGGAACGCCGCGCTACCGGCCTTGATCGAGGAACACCGGACGAGCCCCGAAAGATATATGTCGGAATGTCAGAACAAAGTCTTGACGTGAGCCACGTCACGTCCTTGAATGTGATGACCGACACAAAGTCGCCGCAGGTCGAGGCCCCACCGCCCCGGCACCCGCGGATCGACGAGCCCGACGACGGAGTACCCGATGAAACTTGGCGTCTACAACGCGATCCTCCACGACCGCCCGCTCGACGAGGCGCTCAAGGTGGTCACCGGACTGGGACTCGACGGCCTCGAGGTGAACACCGGCGGGTTCCTGCCGCCCGTGCACGTGCCGAACATCGACGAGATCCTGGAGAGCGACAGCGCTCGCGACGACTTCCTCGGCACCTTCGACGCCGCCGGCGCCGAGGTGCTCGGTCTCAACTGCAACGGCAACCCGCTGCACCCCAACCCGACGATCGGCGCCGCTCACGCGGCCGACGTCGTGCGGTCGGTGCGGCTGGCCCACCGCCTCGGACAGCACCGCGTGGTCACCATGTCGGGCCTCCCCGGCGGAGAGCCCGGCACGGTCCGGCCGAACTGGATCGTCAACGCCTGGAACTCCGCGGCCCTCGACGTGCTCGACTACCAGTGGGGCGTGGCCGAGGCCTTCTGGTCCGAGGTCGACGCCCTGGCGCGGGACCTCGACGTCCAGGTGGCGCTCGAGCTGCACCCCCAGAACCTGGTCTTCAACCCGGCCTCGATCCTCGAGCTCCGCGAGCGGATCGGCGCCACCAACATCGGCGTCGAGCTCGACGCGTCCCACCTCTTCTGGCAGCAGATGGACCCCGTGGCGGTCGTCGACCACCTCGGCGACGTCGTCGTCCACGCCGCGGCCAAGGACGTCCGGGTCAACGAGCACGCCGCGATCAACGGCGTGCTGGACAACAGCTTCCGCCGACTCGACCCCGCCGAGCACCGCGTGAACCTGGGCGGCGACGAGTGGGCCAACGAGTGGCCGCGCCCGTCCGCGTGGGACTTCGTGGCCGTCGGCAAGGGCCACGACGTCGACTACTGGGCCGAGTTCCTCGCCGCCCTGCACCGCGTCGACGCCGACATGATCGTGAACATCGAGCACGAGGACACCTCGCTCGGCCCCATCGAGGGCCTCCAGTTCGCGAGCAGCGTGCTGCTCGATGCCGCGAGCCGAGCCGGTCTCCGATGACACCCCCACACGTCGTGCCGCGCCGAGCAACGGGCTCCGCAGGCCACGAGGAGCCGGGCTCCACGGCGACACCTGGAAATGAGAGAGGACTAGCAATGAACGCAGTGCACAAGTCGGGACGCGGTGCGCGGAGCGCGCGCGGCCTGCTCAAGATCGGCGCGGCTCTGGCGGCGCTGGCCGTGTCGGTCACGGCCTGCACGTCCGCGACGGACAGCGGCGGCTCCAGCAGCTCGAGCGGCTCCGGCGGCGGCGACCTCGGCGACGGCGGCAAGAACATCTGCGTCATCGGTGGCGCCGACGCCTTCTTCGCCGTGGTGAAGAACGGCGCGGATGCCGCAGGGTCGGTGGTCAAGGACGCCGGCAACACCTACACGTGGATCTCGCTGCCGACCTACGACAACATCGGGCCGGACATGGTCAAGCTGGTGCAGCAGGCCGTCAGCAACAAGTGCACGGCGCTGTCGCTCCCCGACTGGGTGCCGGACTCCATCAACCCGGCGATCGCCTCGGCCCAGGACTCCGGCCTCAACGTCTTCCTCTACAACGCGGGCGGCGACGAGCTCGACGCCACCGGCGCCCTCGGCTACTTCGGCACCGACGAGTACGAGGCGGGGGTCGCGGCCGGCGAGTACTTCGCTGAGAACGGCGCCAAGAACGTCATCTGCGTCAACACCTCCCCGGGATCGGTCAACATCGAGGCCCGGTGCTCCGGCACCGAGGACGGCGTCAAGAAGAGCGGCGGCACGAGCGACCAGCTGGTGCTCCCGGGCAAGTCCTTCGGCGACGCGGCGGCGATCTCCAACGCGGTCAAGGGCGCGCTGACCGAGGACCCGACGATCGACGGCGTGATCACCATCAGCTCGGCTGACGCCGACGCCGCCGACGCCGGCATCAAGGCGGCGAACAGCGAGGCCCTGAGCGGCTCCTTCGACGTCTCGGAGAACATCCTCAACCGTGTCAAGGACGGCTCCCAGCTGTTCGCCGTGGACCAGCAGGGCTGGCTCCAGGGCTGGCTGGCCGTCTCCGCCGCCTGGCAGTACGACCAGTACGGCATCCTCCCCGCGACCAACACGATCCTCACGGGTCCCGCACTGATCACCGCCGACAACGTCGACACGGTCTCCGCCGGCGTCAAGACCGGCCAGCGCTGAGCGCACCGGGGATGGGCCGGCCCCGACGGCCCATCCCCACCGGAGTTTCACTACCTAGGAGTTGAGTCTCGTGACCAATCTCGGAAATCTCGTGCGCAGGCCGGAGTTCGCCGCTCTCGTCGGCACCCTCTTCGTCTTCGTCTTCTTCGCGTGGTTCGGGCGCCCGAACTTCACCTCGACCTCGGGCTACGCGACCTGGCTCAACGTGGCCGCCGAGCTCGGGCTGGTCGCCCTGCCGGTCGCGCTGGTCATGATCGCCGGCCACCTGGACCTCTCGGTGGGCTCCATCATCGCCGCCGGCGCGATGACGTTCGCGATCCTGTCCGGCTACTACGACCTGCCCTCGTGGCTCGGGGTGCTCGCCGGGCTCAGCGTCGGCGTCGCGGTCGGCTTCCTCAACGGCTACATCGTCACCCGGAGCAAGCTGCCATCGTTCATCGTGACTCTGGCCACGCTGTTCGCCCTCCAGGGCCTCGTCTTCGGCGTCACCCGGCTGACGACCGGCACCGTGCTGGTCTCCGTGCAGGTCGACTCCGGCGTCAAGAACATCTTCGGCGGGCTGATCGGCGACCAGTACGAGACGGCGATCCTGTTCTTCCTCGGCATGGCCGCGCTGATCTCCTGGATCCTCTACAAGACGAAGTACGGCAACTGGATCTTCGCGATCGGTGGCGACGACACCTCCGCCCGGGCCGCGGGCGTGCCGGTCGACCGGACGACCATCTGGCTCTACATGGGCAGCGGGTTCGGCGCGGCGCTCCTCGGCGTGATCCAGGTGTCCCTCTACGGCAGCGCCCAGGTCTCGGCCGGCCAGTCCTACGTCTTCAACTCCATCATCGCCGTGGTCATCGGCGGCGTCCTGCTCACCGGCGGCTACGGGTCAACCATCGGCGTCATCTTCGGAACCATGACCTTCGCGATCGTCTACCAGGGCATCTACTACACCGGCTGGGACTCCGACTGGTCGTCGCTGATCCTCGGCCTCCTGCTGCTGATCGCCGTGCTGGCCAACAACACCTTCCGGAAGCTCGCGCTCTCCGGCGGCAGGTCGAAGGACAAGCCCACATCGGTGGCCGAGGACGACGCGCGTGTCGAGCCCGAGGTCGCCACCCAGGCCAAGGAGGAGACCAATGTCTGACAAGTCCACCGCTCTCATGAGCGTCAAGAACGTCTCGAAGGTCTTCGGCGGCTACGAGGCCCTGGCCGACGTCTCGCTGGAGATCCGCGCCGGTGAGGTGCTGTGCCTGCTGGGCGACAACGGCGCCGGCAAGTCGACGCTGATCAAGGTCCTCTCCGGCTTCCACGAGCCGACGTCGGGCTCGATGGAGTTCGACGGCAAGCCGGTGCGGTTCACCAGCCCCCGGCTCGCCTCGGACCTGGGCATCTCCACGGTGCACCAGTTCGGCGGCACCTTCCCGCTGATGAGCCTCGGCCGCTCGTTCTTCGTCGGCGTGGAGCCCACCAAGGGATGGGGCCCGTTCAAGTTCTTCGACAAGAAGCACGCCAACGAGGTCGTCGTCGAGCAGATGCAGGCGATGGGCATCACCCGGGTGACCGACGGGGAGCGGCTCGTCGGCAGCCTCTCGGGCGGCGAGCGCCAGGTGTCCGCGATCGCCCGAGCGGTCTACTTCGGCGCCAAGGTGCTCATCCTCGACGAGCCGACGGCCGCGCTCGGCGTGAAGGAGGCTGCCCACGTCCTCCGGATCATCATGCAGGCCAAGCACCGCGGCATCGCGGTGGTGCTGGTCACCCACAACGTGTCGCACGCGCTGACGGTGGGCGACCACTTCGCGGTCCTCATCCACGGCCGCAAGGCCGACGACTTCGCCCGGGGCGAGCGCACCCGCGAGCAGGTCACCGACCTGATGGCCGGCGGCGAGGCGATGGCCGAGCTCGAGGCCGAGCTGAGCCAGCTCACCGGATCGCCGACCGACATCCACTGAGACGTCCGGGCCGATCCCGCGATCCGGGGTCGGTCCGGACCACCAGCCACCGCAAGCCACCGAAAGGGACCACGATGTCCGACCTCCGCATCGGCGTCGTCGGCGCCGGCCTCATGGGCGCCGACCACATCCTCCGCATCCGCGACCGCATCGCCGGGGCGACCGTCACCGCCGTGATCGACCCGGACGCCGCCAAGGCGGAGGCCGCCGCGGCCACCGTCCCGGGCAGTACCGTCTTCGCCAGCCTTCCCGAGGCGATCTCGGCCGGCGCCATGGACGCGGTGCTGATCGCCACGCCGGGCAGGTTCCACCTCGACGACCTGCTGGCCGTCATCGCGGCGGGGCTCCCGACGCTGTGCGAGAAGCCCCTGGTCCCCGACGCCGAGTCGGCGCTGAAGGTGGTCGACGCGGAGGTGGCCGGCGGCCGCCGGCTGATCCAGGTCGGCTTCATGCGTCGCTTCGACGCGGGCTACATGGAGCTGCGCGACATCATCCACGAGCGCCCGTACGGCGAGCTGCTCGCGCTGCGCTGCGCCCACCGCAACCCGTCGGTGCCCGAGAGCTACACGAACGAGATGCTCGTCAACGACAGCCTCGTGCACGAGATCGACGTGGTCCGCTTCCTCACCGACTCGCCGATCGTGGCCTTCGAGGTGAAGCACCTCAAGCGCAACACCAACAACTTCGAGCACCTCCAGGACCCGATCCTGGCGTTCCTCGAGACCGAGACCGGGGTCGTCGCGGACGTGGAGATGAACGTCAGCGTCCGTTTCGGCTACCAGGTGAAGACCGAGGCGGTCTTCGAGAGCGGCATCGCCGAGATCGGCCGCACGGCCGGCACGACCGTGTGGCACGACGGCGCGTACTCCGGCCGCGAGCACGCCTCCTTCAAGACGCGCTTCGCCGCCGCGTTCGAGACCGAGCTGCAGCGGTGGGTCGACGCCGCCAGGAACGGCGGCACCGACGGACCGTCCGCCTGGGACGGCTACCTCGTCGCGGCCGCCTGCGCGGCCGGCGTCGAGTCGCTCACCACCGGCCAGCGGGTCGAGATCGCCTACGCACCCCAGCCGGCCTTCTACCGCTGAAGCCGGACAGATCCGAGACCAGAGAGGCCTGAGCACCGACATGAAGATCGCACTCGACCCGTACATGCTGCGGAGCACCCCGCTGCTCGAGCTTCCCGGGGTCGTCGCGGACCTGGGCTACGAGTACATCGAGCTCTCCCCCCGCGAGGACTTCACCCCGTTCTTCCTGCACCCGCGGGCCGACGACGGGACGGTGCGGGCCTTCAAGAAGGCCCTCGACGCCGCCGACGTGAAGGTGGCCTGCCACCTCCCCCTCTACCGCTGGTCCGGTCCCGACGAGGACGAGCGCCAGGCCGCGGTGCGCTACTGGAAGCGCGCCATCCAGATGACGGTCGACCTCGACTGCCGGGTGATGAACTCCGAGTTCAACGGACGGCCCGAGCAGGCGGAGAAGTCGGAGGCGCAGTTCTGGCGCTCGATGGAGGAGCTGCTTCCGGTGTTCGAGCGTGAGGGCGTGCACCTGCGCCTCGAACCGCACCCGGACGACTTCGTCGAGGACGGGCTGGTCGCGGTCGACATGGTGCGCGGCATCAACAGCCCGCTGGTGTCGTTCCTGTACTGCGCGCCGCACACCTTCCACATGGGCGGGAACATGGTCGAGATCATGGAGTACGCCGGCGACCTGCTGACGCACCTGCACCTGGCCGACTCCTTCGACCACACCGGATCGTCGGGCCTGCGCTACATCACCAACCCGCCGGGCAACCCGATCCGCGTGCACCAGCACCTCGACATCGGTCAGGGCGAGGTCCGGTGGGACGACTTCTTCGGGACGCTCCACAAGCTCGGCTTCGGCGACCGCGAGGACTCGATCATGACCTCCTGCGTCTTCGCCTGGGAGGAGCGCGCGGAGGAGTCCAGCAGGTTCATGCGGACCACGATCGACGAGTACACGCGCGACTGGTGAGCCGGCCGCACGGCCGGCTCCACGACCACCAGCACCAGGCTTTGTCACAACTTAACAAGCCGCATAGGGCGCATCGAACCGCTGGCGACCCCGGTCGCCCCGACCTCGCGCACCCCTTGTTGGCAGTAAATGTTAGAACATAGACTGACGGACGATTCGCAGCGACCAGAAGGGAGCAGCCAGTGAGGACCATCGAGCACTGGATCGCAGGCAAGCCGACCACGGGGAGCGCCGACCGCGTCGGCCCCGTCTACAACCCGGCGACCGGGGCGCAGCAGGCGGAGGTCCTGCTCGGCTCCCGGGGAGACGTCGAGGCCGCGATCGCGGCCGCCGCCGACGCGTTCCCGGCCTGGTCGCAGACCTCCCAGAGCGCGCGGACCAAGATCCTCTTCGCCTTCCGCGAGCTGGTGAACCGCCACGCAGGGGAGATCGCCGAGCTGATCACCGACGAGCACGGCAAGGTGCTCTCCGACGCCGTGGGCGAGGTGCAGCGCGGGCTGGAGGTCGTGGAGTTCGCCTGCGGCATCCCCAGCCTGCTCAAGGGCGACTACTCCGACCAGGTGTCCACCAACGTCGACACCTACTCGTTCCGCGAGCCCCTCGGCGTCGTCGCCGGGATCACGCCGTTCAACTTCCCGGCCATGGTCCCGATGTGGATGTTCCCCGTCGCGATCGCCTGCGGGAACACCTTCGTCCTCAAGCCCTCCGAGCGCGACCCCTCCGCGTCGATGCGCCTGGCGGAGCTGTGGCGCGAGGCCGGCCTCCCGGACGGCGTCTTCAACGTCGTGCACGGCGACAAGGTCGCGGTCGACACCATCCTCGACTCCCCCGACGTCGCGGCCGTCTCGTTCGTCGGCTCGACGCCGATCGCGAAGTACATCCACGAGCGCGGGTCCGCGACCGGCAAGCGGGTGCAGGCCCTCGGCGGGGCCAAGAACCACGCCATCATCCTTCCGGACGCCGACATCGACTTCGCCGCCGACCACCTCGCCGCCGCCGCCTTCGGCTCCGCCGGCGAGCGGTGCATGGCGATCTCCGCCGCGGTCGCGGTCGGCTCGGCCGGCGACCGGGTGGTGGAGGCCGTCAACGAGCGGGCCCGCGCGGTCCGCGTCGGCAACGGCCGCGAGGCCGGCACCGAGATGGGCCCGGTCGTCACCCGCGCCGCGCAGGAGCGCATCGTCGGGCTGATCGGCAGCGGCGAGAGCCAGGGCGCCACCATCACCGTCGACGGCCGCGACCTGCGGGTCCCCGGACACGAGGACGGGTTCTTCGTGGGCCCCACCGTCATCGACCGGGTGTCGACCGAGATGGACGTCTATCGCGAGGAGATCTTCGGACCGGTCCTCTCCGTCGTCCGGTCGGGCTCGGTCGAGGAGGCGATCGCCCTGATCAACGCCAACCCCTACGGCAACGGCACCGCGATCTTCACCAACTCCGGCGAGGCCGCCCGCACCTTCCAGCGGGGCGTGCACGTGGGGATGATCGGGATCAACGTGCCGGTCCCGGTGCCGATGGCCTTCTACTCCTTCGGCGGCTGGAAGAGCTCGCTCTTCGGCGACAAGCACATCCACGGCCCCGAGGGCGTCTCGTTCTACACCCGGGCGAAGGTGATCACGGCCCGCTGGCCGCACGTCGACCACGCCAGCGAGGCGTCCTTCCACTTCCCGACGGCCAAGTGAGGACGAGTGACGAACCGTGTCCACCCCTGACCTGCTGACCATCGGTCGCGTCGGCGTCGACCTCTACCCGCAGCAGACCGGCCCGCTCAAGGACGTCTCGACGTTCGCGAAGTTCCTCGGTGGCACCGCGACCAACGTCGCGGTGGGCGCCGCCCGCCTCGGGCACCGCACCGCCGTCCTCACCAAGGTCGGAGCCGACGGCTTCGGCGACTACGTGCGGGAGGCCCTCGAGGGCTTCGGCGTCGACCCGTCGTACGTCGGGACCTCCGAGGACCTGCTCACGCCGGTCGTCTTCTGCGAGCTCGACCCGCCGGAGGACCCGCCGCTGCTCTTCTACCGCCGGCCCACGGCGCCCGACCTCACGCTCGTCGAGGACGACGTCCCCTGGGACCTCGTCACCGACGTGCCGATCCTGTGGGTCACCGGCACCGGCGTGAGCGTCGAGCCGGCCCGGTCCACCCAGCTGGCGATGCTCGCGCGCCGGGGCCGTCCCGAACCCGGCAGCGGACGGCACACCGTGCTGGACCTGGACTGGCGCGACATGTTCTGGCCCTCGCCCGCCGAGGCGCGGGCCGAGTACACCGCGATGCTCGACCAGGTGACGGTGGCCGTCGGCAACCGGGCCGAGGTCGAGGTCGCGGTCGGCACCGCCGACCCGCACGAGGCCGCCGACCGGCTGCTCGCCCACGGCCTCGAGCTGGCCCTGGTCAAGATGGGCGGCGAGGGGGTCCTCGTGGCCACGCCGGAGACCCGCTCCGTCGTGCCGCCCCACCCCGTCGAGGTGGTCTGCGGCCTGGGGGCCGGGGACGCCTTCGGCGGGGCCCTGGTGCACGGCCTGCTGTCGGGGTGGGACCCCGTCCGGACGGCCGAGTACGCCAATGCAGCCGGCGCGATCGTTGCCTCGCGCCTCGCCTGCGCCGACGCCATGCCGACCCTCGACGAGCTCGAGGCGATCGTGACCGCACGAGGAGCACACGCATGACCCAGCTGACGACGGACGCCGCGCGCGCCGTACCGACCCTGTCCGACGAGCAGTGGCGCGGGCTCCTGGAGGTCCGGGCGACCGACCCCGGCGCCGTGGCCCGGGCGTACGCCGCCCGGCGGCGCCCCGACCCGCTGCTGTCCCGGAAGGAGAGCCTCTTCCTGGTCGCGGCGGACCACCCGGCCCGCGGCGCACTCACCGCCAGCGGAGACGCGATGGCGATGGCCGACCGCCGGTCCCTGCTCGCCCGCATGATCGCCGCCCTGGAGAACCCGGAGGTGGACGGCATCCTCGGCTCCCCGGACGTCGTCGAGGAGCTGCTGCTGCTCGGCGCGCTCGAGGGCAAGGTGGTCATCGGGTCCATGAACCGCGGCGGGCTCGACGGTGCGACCTGGACGATGGACGACCGGTTCACCGGGTACGACGCCGACAGCATCTCCGAGTCCGGGCTCGAGGGCGGCAAGATGCTGCTCCGCATCGACGACCGCGACCCCTCGACCGCCGGGACCATCGAGGCGTGCGCCCAGGCCGTGACCGACCTCGCGGAGCGGGGCCTGATGGCGATGGTGGAGCCGCTGCCCTACCACCGGGAGGACGACGGCCGGCTGACGCTGCTGAAGGACAGCCGGTCGCTGGCCCGCGCGATCACCATCGCCAGCGCGCTCGGCACCACCAGCTCCCACACCTGGCTCAAGATGCCGGCCTGCGACGACCCGGACACCGTCTACGCCAGCACGACCCTCCCCTGCGTCGTGCTGGGCGGGGTCCCCGGCCCGGATCCCGCCGCCGACCTCCACTCGTGGGGACGGGCGCTGGTCCAGCCGACCGTGCGTGGGCTGGTCATCGGTCGGGCGCTGCTCTACCCGCCCGACGGCGACGTGCGCTCGGCGGTGGCCGCCGCGGCGGCCGTGATGCGGGCGGCGCACCCGGGAGCGCCGGCGGCATGACCATCCACCGTCCCTACTCCGAGGGGTCCACGGACCCCGTCCTGCTGACGCCCGAGGGGGCGGGCTGGGACTGGACCGGCCTGCAGGTGCTACGGCTCGCGCCCGGCGTCCCGCGCGTGGTGGAGACGGGGGCGTCCGAGGCGTTCGTGCTGCCGCTGGAGGGCGGCCTGCGGGTCGAGGTTCCCGGCGAGGCGACGTTCGACCTGGACGGGCGGACCTCGGTGTTCGAGCGCGTCACCGACTTCGCCTACGTCGGGCGCGACACGACCGTGCACCTGACCAGCGAGCCGGGTGCCGTCGTCGCGCTGCCGACCTCGCGCTGCGGCCGGCGGCTGCCGCCGGCGTACGGCCCCGCCGAGGAGGTCCCGGTGGAGGTCCGCGGCGCGGGCAACGCCACCCGGCAGGTCACCAACTTCGGCGTGCCCGGGGTGTGGGACCACGCGGACAAGCTGATCTGCTGCGAGCTGATCACCCCGCCCGGCAACTGGTCGAGCTATCCCCCGCACAAGCACGACGCGAGCGAGCCCTGCCCGGTCGTCAACGAGGAGATCTACTACTACCGGATCGCCGGCGAGGACCAGGTCACGCCCTCGCGCGGCGGGATCGGCTACCACCGCACCTACACCGGCCCCGAGCACGAGGCCGCCGGGCTGGCGCCGATCGACGAGACGCTGGAGGTCCGCGACCACGACGTGGTGCTGGTCCCCCACGGCTACCACGGCCCGTGCGTCGCGGCGCCCGGCTACCCCATGTACTACCTGAACGTGATGGCCGGACCGGCCGAGGACCGCGCCCTCGCGTTCTGCGACGACCCCGACCACGGCTGGGTGCGCGACACCTGGGCGGGCGCGGAGACCGACCCGCGGTGCCCGGTGACCTCGGCCGCCGGCCGGACCGACCAGATGGTCAGCAGCTCACGAGAGAGGCACAGCTGATGAACGAGACCGTTCGGCTCACCACGGCCGAGGCGCTGGTGCGCTGGCTGGTGGCACAGAAGTCCGAGCTCCTCGACGGGAGCGTCGCGCCGCTGTTCCCGGGCGTCTTCGGCATCTTCGGGCACGGCAACGTGCTCGGCCTCGGCGTCGCACTGCACGAGCACCGCGACGAGATCCCGACCTGGCGCGGGCAGAACGAGCAGGGCATGGCGCTGGCCGCGGTGGCCTACGGCCGGGCGATGGACCGCCGGCAGGTCATGGTGGCCACCTCCTCGGTGGGTCCGGGGGCGCTCAACATGGTGACCGCCGCCGGTCTCGCCCACGCCAACCGGCTCCCCGTGCTGCTGCTGCCCGGCGACACCTTCACCGGGCGCGCACCCGACCCCGTCCTCCAGCAGGTCGAGCACTTCGGCGACCCGACCACCTCGGTCAACGACGCCTTCCGCCCGGTGTCGCGCTACTTCGACCGGATCACCCGGCCCGAGCAGCTGATCAGCACCCTGCCGCAGGTCGCGCGGGTGCTGACCGACCCGGCCGACTGCGGCCCGGTGACCCTCGCACTCCCCCAGGACGTGCAGGCGGAGGAGCACGACTTCCCGGTCGCCATGTTCGCCGAGCGGGTCCACCGGGTGCCCCGGCCCCGACCCGACACGGCCGACCTGGCCGCGGCCGCCGACCTGGTCCGGGGCGCCGAGCGGCCCCTGCTCGTCCTCGGCGGCGGCGTGCGCTACTCCGGCGCGGGCGCAGAGGCGATCGCGTTCGCCGAGCGGCACCACGTGCCGGTCGTGGAGACGGTCGCCGGCCGCACCCTCGTTCCGCACGACCACCCGCTGTACGGCGGCGCGCTGGGCATCATCGGCTCGTCCTCGGCGAACGCGCTGGCGCTCGAGGCGGACGTGGTGCTCGCGGTCGGCACCCGGCTGCAGGACTTCACCACCTCGTCGTGGACCGGCTTCTCCTCCGACGTACGGCTGGTGACGGTCAACGCCGCGCGGTTCGACGCCGTCAAGCACAACGCCCACGCCGTCACGGGCGACGCCCGGGAGGCCCTCGAGGAACTGAGCGGCGCCCTCGGCGACACCCGCTTCGGCACGGCCTGGGCCGAGCGGGCGGCCGAGGTGAAGCGCGCGTGGGACGACCACGTCGACACCCTCCGCGCGGGCGTCGGACCCGAGGGGGTCCTCACCTACGCCACGGTCACGGGCGTGGTCAACGACGCCTCCGGCCCCGACGACTACGTGCTGACCGCCTCGGGCGGCATGCCCGGCGAGCTGCACGGCGGCTGGCGCACCGGCGAGGTGAAGCACGGCGCGGCGGCCACCTCCGGCGCGACGATGGACCTCGAGTACGGCTTCTCCTGCATGGGCTACGAGGTGGTCGCGCCGTGGGGTGCCGCGATCGCCCGCGAGCAGACCCACCCGAACGGCCTGGTCACCTCGATCTTCGGCGACGGCTCCTACCTGATGCTCAACAGCGAGATCTACTCCGCCGCCTTCGCGGGACACCCCTACGTGGCGGTCGTCTGCGACAACGAGGGCTTCGCGGTCATCCACCGGCTGCAGACCAACCAGGGCGCCGACGGCTTCAACAACCTGCTGGCCGACTCGCGGGGCCCCGGCGCCGGCGCGGACGGGGTGCGCGTCGACTTCGCCGCCCACGCAGCCGCCCTCGGCGCCCACGTCGAGCAGGTCCCGTACGGCTCCAGCGCGGACGACTTCCGGGCCGCCTACCTCCGGGCCCGGGAGGCCGCGCGGTCCCAGCGCCGCCCCGCGGTCGTCGCCTGCGTGGTCGCGAAGGCCACGTGGACCGAGGCCGGCGCGTGGTGGGAGACGGGCGTCCCGGCCAGCCTCTCCGGGCACGAGGAGTACGCCGAGGCCAAGGAGCGCCAGGTCCGGTGGCTCGGATGAGCGCACCCGTCCGGCCGGTCCGGCTCGGCCTGGTCGGCTACTCGGTCGGCGGACGGCTCTTCCACGCGCCGTTCGTCGCCGCGGCCGACGGCATCGAGGTGGCCGGCGTCGTGACCCGCGACCCTCAGCGCCGCAAGCAGGCGGAGGCCGACTGCCCGGGCGTGGCGGTCTTCGACTCGCTGGCCGACATGCTCGCCCACGGCGATGTCGATGCTGTCACCGTCACCACCCCGCCGCAGACCCGACGCGCGCTGGTGCTCGAGGCGATCGCGGCCGGCAAGCACGTCGTCGCGGACAAGCCGTTCGCCCCCGACGCGGCCGGCGGCCAGGAGCTGGCCGACGCCGCCACCCGGGCCGGGGTGCTGCTCAACGTCTTCCACAACCGGCGCTGGGACGCCGACGTGCTGACGCTCAAGGGCCTGCTGGAGGACGGCCGGCTCGGCGACCTGTGGCGGGTGCACTCGCGGTTCGACCTCGACCAGCCGGGCCTCCTCGAGGCGGGGCCGACCGGCGGCCTGCTCCGCGACCTCGGTGCGCACGTGATCGACCAGATGGCCTGGCTGCTCGGCCCGGTCCGGACCGTCGACGCGCACCTCGATCTCGTCGAGCTCCCCGAGGGCGAGACCGACGCCGGCTTCGTCGTCCAGCTGCGCCACACCAGCGGCGCGGTCTCGGTCGTGGAGTCCAGCAAGCTCAACCACCTCGACGCCCGCGAGCTGCGCGCCTACGGGTCGCTGGGCAGCTTCCGCCACACCGGCATCGACGTGCAGGGCCACGCGCTCTTCGCCGGGCTGAGACCCGTGGACGACCCCGACGGCTGGGGCCGCGCCGAGAGCGGCGGCATCCTCGCCACCGCCGACGGCGAGGTCGAGGTCCCCTCCGCACAGGGGGGCTACCAGCAGTTCTACTCCGGCTTCGCCGCCGCGATTCGAGACGGCGGCGAGGGCCCCTCGCCCGCGCGGGCCGCCGTCGCCACCCTGGCGATCCTCGACGCGGCCCGGCGCAGCGCCGACCTCGACGCCAGCGTGCGCGTCGATGCCTGATCCGCCTCCCGTCGTACCGCATCCCCCTCGGAGACCGCCATGACCGCACCCTCGCCCCTGCACCGGCTCACCCTCGCGACCGCCCCCGACTCCTGGGGCGTCTGGTTCGCCGACGACCCGCGCCAGGTCACCTGGGACGTCTACCTCGACGAGATCGCCCGCGTCGGCTACGCCTACACCGAGCTCGGTCCTCCGGGCTTCATGCCGCAGGACCACGCCCAGCTCCGCGACGAGCTCGCCGCCCGCGACCTCACCGTCTGCGGAGGCACCGTCTTCGCCGGCCTCCACAAGGGCGCCGAGGCGCTGGAGCAGGCCAAGGTCGAGTTCGCGAAGGAGGCGCGGCTGCTGGCCGCGGTCGGCGCCGAGTACCTGGTGCACCTGCCCGAGCAGTACACCGACCAGCACACCGGCGAGTCCACGCAGGGCGCCGAGATCGACCCCGAGCAGTGGAAGAACCTCGTCACCGGCACCGACGAGCTGGCCCGCTACCTCCTCGAGTCCTTCGGCGTGAAGCTGGTCTTCCACCCGCACGCCGACACCCACGTCGACACCCAGCCGCGGATCGAGCGGTTCCTCGCCGACACCGACCCGGACCTGGTCAACCTCTGCCTGGACACCGGGCACGTGTCCTACTGCGAGGGCGACAACGTGGACATCGTCCGGCGGTTCCCCGAGCGGATCACCTACGTGCACCTGAAGTCGGTCGACGCCGAGGTCCGCGCCCGCGTCCTGGCCGAGGGCCTGCCGATGTCGGACGCGGTGCAGATGGGCGTGATGTGCGAGCCCTGGGACGGCGAGCCGCACATGCCGACCTTCCTCGGCGCCCTCGGCGAGCTCGACCGCGACATCTACACCGTGATCGAGCAGGACCTCTACCCGGTCGAGCCCGACGTACCGCTGCCCATCGGGGCCCGCACGGCCGGCTACTACGCCGGCTGCGGGCTCGGTCCCGTCCGTCGCTGGCGCGGATCCCGCTAGGAGTCCACATGACGACGCTCTCCCCCGCCGTGCTCGAGCCCGTCCGGGTCGGGCTGGTCGGTGCCGGCCGGATCGGCGCCTCTCACGCCCAACTGCTCCGCACCCGCGTGCCCGGAGCCCGCCTCGTCGCGGTGGGCGACGCCGCCCCGGCCGCGGCGCAGCGGCTCGCCGACGGGCTGGCCGTCCGGGCCGTCGACTCGCCGACGGCCCTCTTCGCGGACCCGGAGGTCGAGGCCGTCGTGATCACGGCCGCCTCCGTGGCGCACGCCGACCTGATCGGGGCCGCCGCGGACGCCGGCAAGGCCGTCTTCTGCGAGAAGCCCGCCGGGATGACCCTGGCCGAGGTCGACCGGGGCATCGAGGCCTGCCGGGCCGCCGGCGTACCGCTCCAGGTCGGGTTCAACCGCCGCTTCGTGCCGGAGTGGGCCGAGGCCCACCGGCTGGTGGCCGACGGAGCCCTCGGCACACCCCAGCTGATGCGGTCGGTGACCCGCGACCCCGGGCTGGCGAACCCGGCCGGGGTGCCGCCGGGCACGATCTTCACCCAGACCCTCATCCACGACTTCGACACCCTGCTCTGGCTCAACCCGGGCGCCCGGGTGACCAGCGTCCACGCCACGGCCGACGCGCTGGTGGCACCGGACTTCAAGGACGCCGGCCTGCTGGACACCGCGGTCGTGGTGCTCCGCTTCGACAACGGCGCGATCGCGGTGGCGGAGGCGAGCTTCTCCGCGGCGTACGGCTACGACGTGCGCGGCGAGGTGTTCGGCTCCCGCGGCCGGGTGACCTTGGGCGACGGCGCCACCTCCAGCCTCCGGCACGCCGACGCGGCCGGGAGGCACGCGGCGACCGCGCGCGGCGACGTCGAGCTGCTCGGCGGCTCGTACGTCGGCGAGCTGGCCGCGTTCGTCGAGGCGGTGCGGGCCGGCAGCCCGCCCGTGGTCGGCGGGCACGACGCCCGCCGGGCGCTCGAGGTGGCCCTGGCCTGCATCGAGTCCGCGGCCACCGGAGCCGTGGTGGAGCTCGGGAAGGACGGTGAACCGTGAGCGCGGACGGCTACGGATTCACCCTGGCCGCCTGCGCCGAGATGATCTACACCGACCTCCCGCTGCTCGAGCGGGTGGAGCGGATCCACGACCTCGGCCTCGGCGTGGAGATCTGGGACTGGACCGCGAAGGACCTCTCCGCCCTCGCCGCCACCGGCGCCCGGTTCACCTCGATGACCGGCTACGTGGAGGGCGACCTGATCGACCCCGGCGGGGCCGACCTGCTCCTCGCGACCGCGGAGCGGTCGATCGCCGCGGCTCGCACGCTCGGCGACCCGAACCTCAACCTGCACGGCACCGGGCTGGACGGCCGCGGCCTGCCGGTGAGGCCGGTGCCGGTCGTCACCGGCGCGATGTGGCTGGCCGCCGAGCGGACCCTGGCCCGGATCGCGGCGCTGGGCCGGCGCGAGGGCGTGGTCTTCTGCCTGGAGAACCTGAACCTGCCGGTCGACCACCCGGGCACGCCGTTCGGCCTCGCGGCCGACACGCACGCGCTGGTCGCGGCGGTGGACAGCCCGCACCTGCGGATGAACCTGGACCTCTACCACGCCCAGATCGGCGAGGGGAACCTGATCGAGCGCGTGCGGGAGAGCGCCCCGCTCCTCGGGGAGGTGCAGGTCGCCGACGTCCCCGGCCGGACCGAGCCGTTCACCGGCGAGATCCGCTACCCCGCGGTCGCGGCGGCCCTGCACGAGGCCGGCTACCGCGGGGTGGTCGGCCTCGAGGCGTTCGCGTCCGGCGACAGCACGCTCGCCCTGGAGCGATTCCGGACCGCGTTCAGCCCCGAGGCCTGACCCCCCGCTCGCCGCGCGGGCACCTTCTACAGGTCCAGGACCAGCCGGGCGGTGCAGGAGCGGGAGACGCAGATCATCATGCAGTCCCCGGCCTCCCGCTCCATGTCCTCGAGCACCGAGTCCCGGTGGTCCGGGACCCCCTCCAGAACCGTGGTCTCGCACGTCCCGCAGGTCCCCTCCTGGCACGAGGAGACGGTCGGCACGCCGGCGTCGGCCACCGCGTCGAGCACCGAGACGCCCGGCGCGACGGTGACGGTGCGCCCGCTCGCGCGGAGCTCCACCTCGAAGGCGTCGGCGCGCACGGGGTCGGTCAGCGGCTTGGCCGCGAACCGCTCGGTGTGCAGCGACCCCCGCGGCCACGGGGCGCACGCGGCCTCCACGGCGTCGAGGAGCGGCCCGGGACCGCAGCAGTAGACCTTCGTGT
The DNA here is from genome assembly GCF_040191335.1 of Nocardioides sp. YIM 152588. Lineage (NCBI taxonomy): Bacteria > Bacillati > Actinomycetota > Actinomycetes > Propionibacteriales > Nocardioidaceae > Nocardioides > Nocardioides sp. YIM 152588. Next base: position 45,391 of record NZ_JBEGDJ010000021.1, read on the forward strand.
CCTCCCGCGGGCTCCCGAGGATGGCGGCCAGGTCGATCAGCCCCGTCTCGTCCTGGGGGACGACGGTCACCCGGTCGCCGTACGCCTCGAGCTCGTCGAGGAAGGCCATCGACGCCCTCGTCCGGCCGCCGTAGGTGAGGTGCCAGTCTGCCCCGCGGGCGTCGGCCTCCCGGATCATCGGCAGGATCGGCGTGATCCCGATGCCGCCGGCGATGAACTCGTAGCGCGGGGCGTCGGCCAGGCGGAAGTGGTTGCGCGGGCCGACGACCCGGACCACGTCCCCGGGGACCAGCCGGGCGTGGACGTGCTCGGACGTGCCGCGGCTCGCGGGCTCGCGCAGCACCCCGAGCCGGTACGTCGACAGGTCGGCCGGGTCGCCCGACAGCGAGTACTGCCGGGTGGGCACGCCCGGCACCGCCAGGTCGACGTGGGCGCCCGGCGTCCAGGCGGGGAACGGCCGCCCCGAGGTCGGCCGCAGCGTGAGCGCGACGACGCCGTCGGCGGCCTGCTCCTTGGCCACGACCACGGCCTCGGTCATCGTCTCGCCGGTGAGCCGCGAGATCGCCTCGCCGGACTCCCCGCGCGCGGCCGGCGGCGTGAACCGCAGCGGCAGGTGCCACCACACGTGCATGTTCGGCGTGCTCCGGTAGCGCTCGGGCTCGCCGTCGAGCTCGTAGCGGCCCAGGACCGGGAGCGCCTCCTCCAGGGCGATCTGGGTCTCCAGCAGGGCCAGCGGCCGGCCCAGGCAGCCGTGCAGCCCCTCGCCGAACCCGAGGTGGTTGAAGCGCCCGCGGGTGACCAGGTAGCGGTCCGGGTCGACGAATCGGCGCGGGTCTCGGTTGGCCGCGCCGTAGACGAGCACGACCCGGTCCCCCTCGGGGATCGTCACCCCGTGCAGGGTGACGTCGCGCGTCGCGGTCCGGCCCACGAGCTGGAGCGGGCTGTTCCAGCGGACCGCCTCGTCGACGGCCGAGGGGATCAGCGACGGGTCGGCGAGCACCAGCTCACGTTGGTCGGGGTTCTCGGCGAGCAGCTTGAACGTCGTGGCGATCAGGCCGGCGGTCGACTCGACGCCGCCGAGGAAGAGCACCATCATCAGGCCCAGCACCTCGGAGGCGGCGGTGACGTCCTCGTCCGCGAACGGGCGACCGTCGATCTCGGCCCGCACCAGGTGGGAGACGACGTCGGCGCGGGGCCGGCGCCGACGCTCGTTGAGCAGGTCCGCGAAGTAGTCCCGGATGCCGACGGTGGCGACGCGCGCCTCCGCCGTCAGCCGCGGGTCGCCCGGCCGACGGTCCTTGAGCTGGTGGACCCAGACGTCGAGCCGGGCCCGGGTCTCGGGGTCGTCGTGCCGCCCGGGCAGGCCGAGCACGGCGAAGAAGACGTCGTTCGGCGTCGGCCACGCGAGCTCCTGCGCCAGGTCGACCCAGCCGCGCTCGCGCCACGGCGCGACGTGCTCGCGGACCACGGCCCGGATCGCGTCCTCGCGCTCGGCGATGCGGCGGGGCAGGAAGAACGGCTGCACGAGGCGGCGGATCTGGTCGTGGCGCGGGTTGTCCAGGTCGGGCAGGAAGCCCGGCCCGGCCTGGTCGGTGGCCGTGTCGTCGATGTCGATGCCGTCGCGGGAGGAGAACGTCGCCGAGTCCAGCGCCGCGGCCCGCACGTCGTCGTACCGGGAGATCGCCCACCAGCCCCACCGGTCGCTGCGGAAGACCGGCGTCTGCTCGCGCAGCGACTCGTAGACCGGGAACGGGTCGGCCTTGAAGGCGTCGGAGAAGGGGTCGTACTCGAGGCGTGTGGCGGTCATCGCGGCGCTCCGGTTCGGTGGTGGAAGGGGGCGGTCAGGCGTTCTGCGGCAGGCCGACCCGCCAGCGCCGCCGGTCCGGCGGCGGGCGGAGGGCGAGGAAGCGGTCCAGCAGCTCCTGGTCGATCGGCGTGCGGACCGCGTCGAGCGCCGAGCGGAGGTGCTCCCGACGGCCGACGCCGACGACCGTGGTCGGCGCCCCGCTGCGCTGGACCGCGTACTGGTTGGCGAGGAAGGCCAGGTCGACGCCCGCCTCCTCGGCGAGGGCCACCATCGCGGCGGCGGCGCGCCGTACCGGCTCGGGGGCCGGGTGCTCCTGCTCGAACCGGGTGCCGCGCCTGGACAGCAGCCCGAGCGCCACGGCGGCCGCGTTCATCACACCGATCCCCCGGGCCTCCGCCAGCGGCAGCAGGTCCGTGGTGAGCGAGTCGTCGAGCAGCGTGCCCTTGGCATAGGTCAGGACCACGTCGACCGGCGCCTCGGTCAGCACCCGCGTGAAGGTGCCGAGCGGGTAGCCCGTGATGCCGATGAACCGGCACTTGCCCTCCTCCCGCAGGCGCAGCAGCTCCGCGACCGAGTCGCTGAGCACGGGGTCGAGGTCGACGAACTCCACGTCGTGGAGCTGGAGCACGTCGACGTGGTCGGTGCCCAGCCGGCGCAGGCTCTCCTCGAGGCTGCGGCGGATCCGCGCCGGGGAGAAGTCGAAGTCCGTCGGGCCGTAGCGTCCGGCCTTCGTCGCCAGGACGACCCCGTCGCGCTTGGCCGGCGTCAGCGCCTTGCCGAGCCGCTCCTCGGCGCTGCAGTAGTAGGGCGAGGTGTCGACGAGGTTGATGCCCGCGTCGAGCGCCTCGTCGACGAGGCTGAGCGCGTCGGCCTCCGGCAGCGGCCCGAACATCTCGCCGAGCGAGCCGGTGCCGAGCGAGACGGCGGAGACCTCCACCCCGGTCCGCCCCAGCGGGCGGTAGGCCATGGTGCTCACAGGTCGAGCACCATGCGGGGACCGCAGGATCGGGAGACGCAGATCATCATGCAGTCGCCGGCCTTCCGCGCCTCCTCGTCGAGCACCGAGTCGCGGTGGTCGGGCGTGCCCTCCAGCACCGTGGTCTCGCACGTCCCGCAGGTGCCCTCCGCGCACGACGACAGGACCGGTACGCCGGCGGCCCGGACCGCCTCCAGCACCGACGTGCCGGGGCCGACCGTGAGGGTCAGCCCGCTGCGGGCCAGGCGCACGTCGAACGGGCCCGCGAGCACCGGCTCGCTCAACGGCTTGGCCACGAAGCGCTCGACGTGCAGCGACCCCTCCGGCCAGTGCGCCGAGGCCTTCTCGACGGCCGCGAGCAGCGGCTCGGGACCGCAGCAGTAGACCTTGCCGTCCTCGATCGGCTCACCCAGGAGCGACGCCAGGTCGAGCAGCCCGGTCTCGTCCTGCGGCCGCACCGAGACCCGGTCGCCGTAGGGTGCGAGCTCGTCCAGGAAGGCCATCGACGCGCGCGTCCGGCCGCCGTAGACGAGCCTCCAGTCGGCGCCCACCCGGTCGGCCTCCCGGATCATGGGCAGCAGCGGGGTGATCCCGATGCCACCCGCGATGAACAGGTAGCGCGGGGCCTCGACGAGCGGGAAGTTGTTGCGCGGCCCCTGCACGCGGACGGTGTCGCCCGCGGCCAGCCGGTCGTGCACGTAGCGCGAGCCGCCGCGGCCGCCCGCGTCGTGGAGGATGCCGAGCCGGTACCGGCCGGCGTCCTCGGGGTAGCCGCACAGGGAGTACTGCCGGGTCGGCGCGCCGTCGATCATCAGGTCCACGTGCGCGCCCGGGGTCCATGCCGGGAACGGCTCGTCCCCGGCGGGACGCAGCACCAGCTCGACCACGCCCTCGGCGGCCAGGCGCTTGCCGGCGACGACGGCCTCGGTCACCGCCTGCTGCCGCGACGGGGTGAGCGTCAGCGTCGTCGAGTGGTGCGCGATGGCTCCGGTCAGCTGCTCGTCGGGCCCGGTGACCACCTCGAGCGGGAGCCGCGCGAAGCCCCGGACCATCTGCTTGACCCAGCGCTCCGGGGAGCCGACGACCCGGACCTCGGTGCCGTCCAGCAGCTCCTCCAGCATGACCCGGGCGGCCATCCGGGCCACCGGCGCGCCCATGCAGGAGTGGATGCCGTCGCCGAACGCGACGATCTTCCGCTCGGGCTCGACCACGCGGTCGACGTCGAAGGTGTCCGGGTCGGCGAAGGCCCGCTCGTCGCGGTTGGCGGAGGCCAGCAGCAGCATCACCCGCGCGTCGGCGGGGATCGTGGTGCCGGCCACCGTGACCTCGGCGACCGTCTGCCGGGACAGGTTCTGGGCGGGGCCGTCGAAGCGCAGCACCTCCTCCACGAAGGCGGCGATCTTCTCCGGGTGCTCGGCCAGGTGTCGTTGGAGGTGCGGGAACCGGTCGAGGACGGCCACGCAGTTGCTGAGCAGGGCGGCCGGCGCGTCGGTCGCCGCCGAGAGCACCAGGTGGGCGAGGCCCACGACCTCGGCGGGGTCGACGCGCTCGCGGTCCACCGCGAGCAGGATCTGGCTGATCGCGTCGGGCCGGTCGGCGTCCGCCCCGGCCGCGATCGCCTCGCGCCGGGCCGCGACGATCTCGGCGAGGTGCTCCTCGGACTCCCGGTTCGCGGCGCCGGCGTCGTCGGGGACCCCGAGCCGACCCACGGTGCGGGCCATCGCGCGGTGCAGGTGCGCGACGAAGTACGGCGCGTCCTCGGCGGGCGCGCCCACCAGGCGCAGCGCGACGTCGAAGGCCAGCGGCAGCGCGACGTCCTCGGTGAAGTCACCGCTCCCGCGCTCGCGGAACCGGGCCAGGAGGTCGCGCGCGGTCGCCCGCATCCGCTCCTCCATCGCCATCACCTCCCGGCCGCCGAAGCACTTCCGGATGGCGTCGCGGAGGACCGTGTGGTGGGGAGGGTCCTGGCAGACCAGCATCCCGACGCCGTAGGTGTCGTGCGTGCCGTCGATGTCGTTGCCGTACTTGTTGACCAGCTGGTCGTGGTTGCGCAGACAGGCGCGGACGTCCTCGTAGCGGGAGACGACCCACAGGTTGCGCCGCTCGTTGTAGTAGACGGGCGCGTGGTCCCGCAGCTGGCGGTAGGCCTCGTAGGGGTGGTCGTAGGCCGCGTAGGACAGCGGGTCGAAGTAGACGTTCGACGCGTGCGCGGCGGTGGTCGTGCCGGCGGGTTCGGAGATGAGGGTCATGTCGACTCCGGCGTGGGGGGATCCGATCGAGGTACTAGCACGTGCTAGTGAATCACGTCACGTTCCGCTCGTCCAGGGCCAGGTCAGGGCACCCGGACTATCGCGGCGACGCGGTGCTGCTCCGCACCACCAACGAGGGCTCGACCACGTGGACCTCGGGCAGGGCGGTCGGCTTGTCGATCCTGCGCAGCACCGCCTCCACGGCGGCCCGGCCCATCTCGTCGGGGTCCTGCCGGAGCGTCGTCAGGTCGACCGAGGAGAGCGCGGCGACCCTGCTGTCGTCGAAGCCGGTCAGCGACACCTGGCCGGGCACCCGGACCCCGGCCCGGCTCAGCACCTGGAGCACACCGACGGCGACCTGGTCGTTGCAGGCGAGGACGCCGGTGGGCAGGTGCGGGCGGGACAGGAGTCGGCGTCCGGCCTCGGCGCCGGCCTCCTCGGTGTAGTCCGGCCCGTCGATCTCGACGACGTCCGCGGCCAGGCCCGCCGCTGCGACCGCGCGCTCGTAGCCCGACCGGCGGTCGGCCGACGGCGGCATCGCCGGCGCGTCGACATACGTCAGCTCGCGGTGGCCGAGCTCGAGCAGGTGGCGCACGACCTTCTCGATGCCGGAGCCGCCGGCCGAGCGGACGACGTCGTACGCCGTCGCCTCCTCGCCCTGGGCGACAGCGACGACCGGCACCCCGGCGCGCTCGGCGACGTCCGCCATGGCCGCCGTGCCGAGCTCGGGGCCGATCAGCACCATCGCGGCACAGCGGTAGCCGAGGAGCTCCTCGACCGCCTGCACTGTGGTGCGCGAGCGGGTCTGGGCGCTCAGCACCACCTGCAGGCCCCGCTCCTCCACCGCCGCGTAGATCGCCTCGACGATGTCGGACTCGGTGGCGTTGGACGGCGAGAAGGTGACGCCGAGCTGGCGCCGACGGTACTGGCGCAGCATCCGCGCGCCCTGGTGCGGGCGGTAGCCCAGCTCCCGGGCGGCCTCCTTCACCCGGGCCCGGGTCTCCTCGCTCGCCCCGGGCATGTCGCGCAGGACGATGGAGACCAGCTGCCGCGAGACGCCGAGGTGCGCGGCGATGTCGGCCATGGTCGGCTCGCGCAGGACGCCACCTCCTCCTCGGGCTCCCCGGCCGCTCCGGCGGCACGGGTCGCGGATCCGCGCGCTCACGCTACCGCCCTCCCCGGCACCCGCAGTCGATGTCGGCGGCGCGTCCTAGCCTGTCGGCATGCCTCCGGTGAAGCAGGTCCAGGTGACGTTCGACTGCGCCCAGCCCGAGCGCGTGGCGCGGTTCTGGTGCGAGGTGCTCGGCTACGTCATCCCGCCGCCACCGCCCGGCTTCGACAGCTGGGAGGCGTTCGCCGCCACGCTGCCGCCGGAGCAGCAGGACGGGGCGTACGCGTGCGTCGACCCGTCGGGCACCGGCCCCCGCCTCTTCTTCCAGCGCGTCCCCGAGGAGAAGGTCGTGAAGAACCGCGTGCACCTCGACGTGCGGGTCGGGACAGGGTTGGTCGGCGAGGAGCGGGTGGCGGCGCTGGAGGCGGAGTGCGAGCGGCTGGAGGCGCTGGGCGCCACGCGGGTCCACCTGCTGCGCGCCGACGGGGTGAACGAGTCCTGCCTGGTCATGCAGGACGTCGAGGGCAACGAGTTCTGCCTCGACTGAGCGCGGCGGCGGGGCGACCGGGTGTCGTTGGGCCTGCGGGATGTTCCGCTGCCAGCGGCGCTGGGGTGGGTCGTGTGCCTGAGAACCCGCAATGCCGATGCCTGGGGCACACGACGCGACTCGGGGGCGGGTGCGGACTGGGTTGTGTGCCTGAGGGCCCTCTATCCCGATGCCTCAGGCACACGACGCCGACCCGGCGCCGGGCGGGGATGTAACACGCCGTCCACCGCACTGCACGGCTGCCTGCGTTGGTTTCAGTACGCCGCAACGGGCTCGAAGCACCGTCAACGGCCGATCAGAGCAGCGGACCGCGTGTTACAGCCCGACCTATGCCCCCGCGTGTCGGTCGGCCGGTCAGCCCAGCCGGGTCCACTGCTCCAGCACGACGAGCGTCTTCGTGCTGGCGACCGCCTTGCCGGCGCGCAGCGCACTCACGACCCGCCGCAGGTCCTCGACGCCCTCCACCCGGATCCTGACCAGGGCGTCCGGGTCGCCGGCGAGGGTGAGGACCTCCTGGACCTCGGAGATGTTGGCGACGAACTCCATGATCTGGGCGAGGTCGAGGTCGTCGGTGAAGTGCAGCTCGCACATCGCCTCGATGCCGGTCGCGATCCGGCCGTGGTTGACCTGGACCGTGTAGCGCTCGATCACCCCCAGCCGCTCGAGCCGGGCGATCCGGCGCTGCACCGGCGCCACTGTCAGTCCGACGGACCGGGCCACCTCGCGCAGCGGGCGCCGGGCGTTCTCGCGCAGCAGGTCGAGGATCGCGCGGTCGGTGTCATCGAGGGTGGCCTGCTCAGTCACGCAACAGAAGATATCCCAGACTGGTCATTCGTTGCGCGCAGCGTGAATCGGCCGTCGCATCGATTGCGAATCCTCGCTCAACCGGACGATCTTGCTTGTGACCCACCCCACGGTCCCGCGACGCTCCTCTCACCACCCCACCGCGCCTGGAGGAACGTTGACCGTCGCCACCGCAGCCCCCCTCGCCGTCGAGCGCCTCGACGGCACCGCCACCGGACACGAGCAGGTCCTCACCTGCCACGACCCCGCCACCGGTCTGCGGGCGATCGTCGCGATCCACGACACCCGGCTCGGCCCCGCGCTCGGCGGCACCCGGTTCTACCCCTACGGCTCCGAGGCCGAGGCGCTGACCGACGTGCTGCGGCTCTCGGAGGGCATGACCCACAAGGCGGCCGCGGCCGGGCTCGCGCTCGGCGGCGGCAAGGCCGTCATCCTCGGCGACCCCGCGACCGCGAAGACCCCCGAGCTGCTGGCCGCCTACGGCCGCTTCGTCGACTCCCTCGCCGGGCAGTACTTCACCGCTGCCGACGTGGGCACCACCGCCCAGGACCTCGACGTCGTCGCCACCGCGACCCGGTACGTCGTGGGCCACAACGGCGGCTCCGGCGACAGCGGGTTCTCCACCGCGTACGGCGTCTTCAGCGCCATGCGGGCGACGGCCGAGCACCGGTGGGGTGGCGCCGGCCTGCGGGGCCGGCGGGTCGGGGTCGAGGGCCTCGGCAAGGTCGGCGCGCGACTGGTGGCGCTGCTGCTCGAGGAGGGCGCCGAGGTCATCGTCGCCGACCGCTCCGCGACCGCGCTCACCGACGTCCTCGAGCGGCACCCGCAGGTCACCGCGCGCCACTCCGTGCTCGACGCACCCGTGGACGTCTACGCGCCCTGCGCGCTCGGCGCCACGCTCACCCCGGCCTCGGTCGACGACCTCCGCGCCACCATCGTGTGCGGCGCCGCCAACAACCAGCTCCTCGACCCCTCGGTCGCCCCGCAGCTCCAGGTCCGCGGCATCACCTGGGTGCCCGACTACGTCGCCAACGCAGGCGGCCTGATCCAGGTCGCAGGCGAGATCTGGGAGCGCACCGCGGACCAGGTGCGCGGCGACGTGGCCGCCATCGGGGAGACCGTCCGGGCCATCCTGCGCCGCTGCGACGACAGCGGCCGACTGCCGAGCCAGGTCGCCGACGAGATCGTGGCCGAGCGGCTCGCCGCGGCATCGAGCTCCGTCGACACCGAGGAGGTCGGCGCGTGACCGAGCTCCTGGACCGTCCGACCGCGACGACGCCGGCGACCCCGACGACGGCCCCGAGCACGCCGTACGACCTCGACGACCGGTTCCGGCCGGGCGCCCCGCGGACGCTGCTGACCGGCGTCCAGGCGATCGCGCGGCTCCTGGTCGAGCACCACGCCCTCGACCGCCGCCGCGGGCTGCGCACCGCGTCGTTCGTCTCCGGCTACCAGGGCAGCCCGCTCGGCGGCCTCGACCGGCTGCTCGCGGGGATGCCCGACGTCCTCGACGCCGCCGACATCCGGTTCGTCCCGGGCCTCAACGAGGAGCTGGCCGCGACGTCGGTGTGGGGCAGCCAGATCGACCTCCCGCTCGGCACCGCGACCCACGACGGCGTCACCGGCTTCTGGTACGGCAAGGGCCCCGGCGTCGACCGCGCGACCGACGCCCTGCGCCACGCCAACATGTACGGCGTCCACCCCCGCGGCGGCGCCGTGCTCCTCGTCGGCGACGACCCGGCATCCAAGTCCTCGACCGTGCCGGCCGTCAGCGAGCGGTCGCTGGCCGCCCTCGGCATCCCGGTCCTCTTCCCGCGCAACGCAGCGGAGGTCGTCACGCTCGGCCTGCACGCCGTCGAGATGTCGCGCGCCTCCGGTTGCGTCGTCGCGCTCAAGATCGTCGCCGACGTCGCCGACGGCGGCTGGGTGGTCGAGCCCGGCGTCGGTGACCTGCGGCCCGTCGCCCCGGCGATCGAGTGGGACGGCAGGCCCTACACCTACGAGCAGCGCCCGATGGTGGTCCGCCCCGACGCCATCGTCCGCGCCGAGGCCGAGCTCGTCGGACCGCGCACCGCGCTGGTCCGCGCGTACGCCGACGCCAACGGCCTCGACGTGCTCGACGTCGACCCGGCCGCAGCGACCGTCGGCTTCGTCGCCTCCGGCAGCTGCTACGACTCGCTGCGCCAGGCGCTGGCCGACCTCGGCGTCGGCGACGAGGACCTGGACCGCGCCGGGATCCGGCTGCTGCGGCTGGGCCTGATGAGCCCGGTCTCCCCCGCCACCGTCCACCGCTTCGCCGAGGGCCTGGACCGGATCGTGGTCGTGGAGGACAAGACCTCGTTCATCGAGACCCAGGTGCGCGAGATCCTCTACGGGACGCCCGGTGCGCCGCGGATCCTCGGCAAGCGGGACGCCGACGGCCGCGCGCTGATCCCCGCCGACGGCGAGCTCACCGCGGGCCGCCTGCTCGCGCCCCTGCGCCACCTGCTCCAGGGCAGCGTGACCATCACTCCGCCCGCGCCGAAGCGCATCCCGCTCCCGCTGCTGTCGACCAGCCGGTCGCCGTACTTCTGCAGCGGCTGCCCGCACAACCGATCCACCGCGCTGCCCGAGGGTTCCATGGGCGGTGGCGGCATCGGCTGCCACGCCATGGTCACGGTCTCCGACCGCGAGGACAGCGCCGTCACGGGCGTCACCCAGATGGGCGGCGAGGGCGCGCAGTGGATCGGGCAGTCCTGGTTCACCGACGCCGAGCACGTCTTCCAGAACGTCGGCGACGGCACCTTCTTCCACTCCGGCCAGCTCGCCGTGCAGGCCTGCATCGCGGCCGGGGTCAACATCACCTACAAGGTGCTCTACAACCAGGTCGTCGCGATGACCGGCGCCCAGGACGCCGAGGGCGCGCTGACCGTGCCGCAGCTGACCCACAAGCTCCGCACCGAGGGCGTGCGCAGGATCGTGGTCTGCGCCGACGACCCGGGCCGCCACCGCCGCCGCGACCTCGCGCCCGGCACGCTGCTCTGGCACCGCGACCGCCTCGACGAGGCACAGCGCCTGCTGCGCGAGACCCCCGGCGTCACGGTGCTCATCTTCGACCAGCACTGCGCGGCGGACGCCCGCCGCCAGCGCAAGCGCGGCCGGCTGCCCGAGCGCACGAAGCGGGTCGTCATCAACGAGGCCGTCTGCGAGGGCTGCGGCGACTGCGGCGCGAAGAGCAACTGCCTCTCCGTGCAGCCGGTGGAGACCGAGTACGGCCGCAAGACGCGGATCGACCAGACCTCCTGCAACACCGACTACAGCTGCCTGGACGGCGACTGCCCGTCCTTCGTGACGGTGGAGACGGCGCCGCGGTCGCGCCGTGCCGCCCGGAGGGACGCCCGGAGGGACGCCCGGAAGGCCGCGCGGCGCTCGTTCCCCACGCCGCCGACCGTCGCGCCGAGCGCGGCGGAGGGGGCGGTCACGGGCACGCAGAACGTCTTCATGACCGGCATCGGCGGCACCGGCATCGTGACGGTCAACCAGGTGCTGGCGACCGCCGCGCTGCGCGCCGGGTACGCCGTGGAGTCGCTCGACCAGACCGGCCTCAGCCAGAAGGCGGGCCCGGTCACCGGCCACCTGCGCTTCGGCGCGGGCGACGCCGACGGCCTGGAGCCCGCGAACCGGCTCACCCCCGGCTCGGCGGACTGCTTCCTCGGCTTCGACCTGCTCACCCTCGCCGAGGAGCGCAACCTCGCCTACGGCGACGCCCGTGCCACCCGAGCGGTCGTCTCCACCAGCCGCACCGCGACCGGCGCGATGGTCTACGACCCCGCCGTCCGGCACCCCGACGAGGCGGACCTGCTCGCCCGGGTGCGGACCGCCGCCACCGATCTCGTCGACCTCGACGCGCTCGAGGCCTCCGAGCGGATCTTCGGCAACACCGTCGCCGCGAACTTCCTCCTCGTCGGCGCGGCGTACCAGACCGGCGCGCTCCGGCTCCCCGCCGCGGCCATCGAGGAGGCCATCGGGATCAACGGGACCGCGGTCGCGGCCAACGTCGCCGCCTTCCGCTGGGGCCGCGTCGCGGTGGCCGACCCCGCGGCGTTCAAGGCCGCCGGAGCGGCGGCGGCCCCGCTCTCCCCCACCCCCGAGGTGCCGGTGCCCGCGTCGGTCGCCGCCGCCGGGCTCGACGGCGAGGTGCTCCGACTGGTCACCCGCCGCGCCGCCGACCTGGTCGCCTACCAGGACGAGCGGCTGGCCGACGCCTACGTCGACCTCGTCGCCCGGGTCGCCGCCGCCGAGCGGGCGGTGACCACCGAGACCCGGCTCAGCGAGGCCGTCGCCCGCCAGCTGTTCGCGCTGACGGCGTACAAGGACGAGTACGAGGTCGCCCGCCTCCTCACCGACCCGGCGTTCCTCGCTGAGACCGGCGGCGCGTTCCCCGGCGGCACCGTCTCCTTCAACCTCCACCCGCCGGTGCTGCGCGCGATGGGCCGGGAGAAGAAGATCGCCTTCGGCCCCCGATCGCACGGCAGCCTGCGCGCGCTGGCCCGGATGAAGCGCCTGCGCGGCACCCGTGCCGACCTGTTCGGCCAGGCGCACCTGCGCAAGGTCGAGCGCGCGCTGCGCGACCACTACCGCGACCTCGTCGCCGATCTGGCCGCCTCCCTCGACGCGGAGGGGTACGAGCGGGTGGTGCGCCTGGCCGAGCTGCCCGAGATCGTCCGCGGCTACGAGACGGTCAAGCTCCGCAACGTCGCGCGGTACGTCGCCGCGCTGCACGCGGAGGGCATCGCGACTCCCCCGGTGCTCGGCGAGCCCGCCGCGGGCTGAGCCGCGAGAGGACGCGCTCGGCGCGTGCGGGAGGCCCGGGGTCCCGCACGCGCCGGGCGGCGTCAGTCGCCCTCGGCGCGCACGGAGAAGACCGGCGCCCCGCTCGCGCAGCGTGCGACCACCTTGGCGTCGCCGCCGTCCTCGCCCTCACGCTCGAACTCGACCTCCAGCTCGCCGGAGCCGCCGCCGACCTGGGCCCGGTAGCCGTTCGCGGGCTGCGCCGAGACCAGCCGGATGGTCGAGCCCTGGCAGGCGGCTGTGACCACGCCCGCGGCTCCCTGCCAGGTGCGCTGCTGCGTGGCCGGGGCGGGTGCGGCGGCCGTCGACGGCGCGGTCGACGGCGTGGCCGGTGCGGGTGCCGCCGACGACTCCTCCGAGTCCTCCGGCTCCACCGCACCCGGGGCGGCGACCGTCGGTGCCCCACCGCCGGACGTCGACGGGGTGCGTGAGGGGTGCAGCGCGGGCGACCGCGACGGCGACGCGACGACGGGGCCGGTGGTCGCGACGGGACCCGTGGTGGCGACGAGCGGCTGCTGGGACTCCACGAGCTCGCTGCCCGCCCGGGAGATCACCGCCCAGACCGCTGCCGACACGCCGGCGACGACGACCGCCCAGACGACGAGGGCGGCGAGCACGCGTGGCCGGGTCATCGGCGCCTCCTTCCCGGGTACTCCGGACAGTACTTCGGCCCTGGCGGCGGGCCCGGTGCGGCTACGGTTCCAGCATGACCAGCATCCTCGTCGTCGAGGACGACGAAGCGATCCGGACGGCGGTGACCCGCGGGCTCCGGGAGCGCGGGCACGCGGTGGAGGCGGTGGGCACCGGGCTCGCCGGTCTCGAGCACATCATCCGCGAGCGGCCGCAGGCCGTGCTGCTGGACCTGGGTCTTCCCGACATCGACGGGCTGACCCTCATCTCGATGATCCGCGCGGCGAGCGACGTGCCGCTGATCGTGATCACCGCGCAGGACGACGACCCGACGATGGTCCGGGCCCTGGACCGCGGGGCCGACGACTACGTGGTCAAGCCCTTCGGCACCGACCAGGTCGAGGCGCGGGTGCGCGCCGTCGTACGGCGGGGCGGCCGGGACCTGACGCCCTCGGTGATCAAGGTGGGTGGCCTCGTCATCGACGAGACGACGCGGCGCGCGACGCTGGACGGCGCGGTGCTCGAGCTGTCGCGCAAGGAGTTCGACCTGCTCGCCCTGCTCGCCTCGCGACGCGGGCAGGTGGTCACGAAGCGGGAGGTGCTGGCCGAGGTCTGGCAGCTGCCCGCGGGCGGGCCGGACCGCAGCGTCGACGTCCACGTCTCGTGGCTGCGGCGCAAGCTCGGCGAGACGGCGGCCGACCCGCGCTACCTGGTCAGCGTCCGCGGGGTGGGCCTGCGCCTGGTCGACCCCGACTCCCCCGACGCGTGATGCAGCGCCGGATCTCATGGCTCGTCGTCGCCGCGACGTCGACGATCGTGATCGCGTTCGTGGTGCCGCTCTGCCTGCTCGTGCGGACCCTCGCGGAGGACCGTGCGATGGCCGCCGCGGACCAGGAGGCGCGCAACGTCGCGATCCTCGTCTCGGGCCTGGGCGACGACCCCCAGCTGGCCGACCTGGTGGCCGACATCGACAGCCGCGGGATCCCCACCACCGGCGTGCTGACCTCCGACGGCCGCCAGCTCGGTGGCGGCGACGACCTCGCCGACGACCCCGAGGTCCTGCGGGCCCGCGAGGGCGAGGCGTTCACGGTGGTCGACGACGAGGGCGGGCGGGTGCTGCTCCCGGTCATCCTGGACACCGGGACCCAAGTGGTGCGCTCCAGCGTCACCGAGGCGGACCTGCACCGCGGCGTCGCCGGCGCGTGGGCCGGCATCATCGGGGTGTGCGCCCTGCTGCTCGCCGCGGCGGCCTGGGTGGCGTGGCGGTCGGGACGGCGCATCAGCGAGCCGCTGCGCGAGGTCGCCGCGACGGCCCATCGGCTGAGCGACGGCGACCTCGCCGCGCGGGCGGAGGTCGGCGGGACCGACGAGACGCAGGAGCTGGCCCGCGCGCTCAACGGGCTGGCCGAGCGCACGGTCGAGCTCCTCGCCGTCGAGCGGGCCGCCGTCGCCGACCTGTCCCACCGGCTCCGCACCCCCGTCACCGCGCTCCGCCTGGACGCGGAGGCCGTCAGCGACGCCGAGGTCGCGCAGCGCCTGCAGGCCCACATCGCCGTCCTCCAGCGCACCATCGACGCGATCGTGCGCGAGGCGCGGCGCCCGGTCCGCACGGACCTGGCGGCGCGGTGCGACGCCGTCGCGACCGTCCGCGCCCGGATGGAGTTCTGGCGCCCGCTCGCCGAGGACCAGGCGCGCGCGATGACGGTCTCCCTGCCGGACGGTGACCTCCCCGTCCCGCTCGCCGACGAGGACCTCCGCGACCTGGTCGACGTGCTGCTCGACAACGTCTTCGCGCACACCCCGGAGGGCAGCGCGATGCGGATCGACCTGCGCGCCGAGGGCGACGGCGTCGTGCTGACCGTCGCCGACGCGGGGCCCGGCCTGGCCGACGGACCGGTCGAGCGGGTGGGCAGCACCGGCCTGGGACTCGACATCGCCGCCCGTACCGCCGGCGGCGCCGGCGGCGGGCTGACGGTCGGCGCCAGCGCCGAGGGCGGCGCGCAGGTCGAGGTGCGGCTGCCCCTCGTGGCCGGGTGAGGCGGGGCCGGGACCGGCCTCAGTCGTCCTCGGGCCCCTCGTGCTCGCCCTCGTGCTCGCCCTCGTGCTCGCCGCCGCCATCGTCCTCCCCCTCGTGCTCGCTCTCGCCCTCGTCCTCGGGCTCGTGCTCCCACGACTCGTCCACCACGTCGTCGCCCCCGTCGTCCCGGCCGTCGGAGCCGCCGTCGTCCGCCCCGGGCGCGGCCGGCGCGGCCGGAGGCGGCGCTGGAGCCGGGCTGGCCGGCGCGGCGGCGGGCGCGGCCGGCGGATCCACGGGCACCAGCACGGTCCGGACGACGTGGGTGACGCAGACGCCCTTCTCGAGCCGGCTGTCGCCCGGGCAGGGCGCCCACCGCACCCGGGTCCGGCGCGGCTCCGCCGGCGCGGCCCGCTCGGAGTGGACGGCCGGTGCGGGCTGGTCCGACGTCGGCCCGACCGCCTGGCTGCGGTAGGCGACGACGGAGCCGGCCACACCGGCGGCGAGGATGGCCGACGTGACGCCGGCGGCGATCGTCTTCATGGGGGGCAGGATGCGCCGGGACCCGATAACCGCGCCTCGTGACCTCCTCAAGTCCACGTCAAGGAATGCCTTGACGTGGACTTAACGGAGCGATGAGGACACCTTGCCACGCTCTCCGGCACCGTCCTCCTCCATGAGCTACGACGCCCGGACCCGTGACCGGTACCGCCTCGCCGTGTCGGCGGCGACGGCCACCGTCGCCGCCGGGGCGATCACCGCGACCGGATGGCTCGCCGGGGCGGCCGCGCAGGACGCGACCGCCCAGGAGCAGGCCGCGCAGGACCAGGCGACACAGGGCGCGCAGCAGGGCACCGCCGCCGGTGCCGATCGCGCCGCCCGGGTCGCCCGGAAGGAGGACCGCCGGCAGCGACCCCGGATCGTGCTGCGCGAGCGGCCGACCCGGACCCGCGTGACCACCCGGTACGTCGCGGCCGCCGGCTCGGCGACCATGACCTCACCCGGTGGCACCGTCAGCGGATCGACCGGCACCACGCCCCTCAGCAACCCCGCGCCGGCCCCCGCACCCGCCCCGGCACCGGCACCGCAGGCGAACCCCGCGCCGGCTCCGGCCCCCGCCCCCGCGCCACCCCCGGCGCCGCCGCCGGCCCCGTCGAGCGGCTCGTGACGATGGCCGCCTCCTCCGTCACCTTCGAGGCGCTGGGCACCTCGGTGTTCCTCGCCGTGCGCGACCCGGACGACCTGTCGCCGGCACGGGGCCTGGCGGACCAGGTGCTCGCCGACGTGGACGCGACCTGCAGCCGGTTCCGGGACGACTCCGACCTCTCCCGGGTCAACGCGCACCCCGGCCGGTGGGTGGAGGTCGACCCGCTGCTGGTCTCCGGCGTCGCGGTCGCCGTGGCGGCCGCCCGGGCCACCGGCGGCCTCGTGCACCCCCTGCTCGGCCGGCAGCTGATCGAGCTCGGCTACGACCGGGACTTCGGCGCGCTGGTCGAGGACGACGGATCGACGGTCACGGAGACCGAGCCGCCCGACCTCGGCGCCTGGGAGCGGATCGAGGCCGACCCCGCGGGGGCGCTGCGGATCCCCGACGGCACGTCCCTGGACCTCGGGGCGACCGGCAAGGCGTGGGCGGCGGACCTGGTCGCCGCCGCGTGCGACCTGCACCTCCGCTCCTCCGCGATCGTGAGCGTCGGCGGCGACCTGCGGATCGCCCGGCCCGACGGCACCCCGTGGTCGGTGGCGATCTCCGAGCGTCCCGGGGCCGCCGCCGACGTACTCGTCGGGCTGGACCGCGGCGGCCTGGCCACGTCGAGCACCCGGGTCCGCCGTTGGACCAGGACCGGCTCCCGCCACCACCACGTGCTGGATCCCCGCACCGGGCGTCCGGCGCGCGAGGTGTGGCGCACGGTGACGGCCACCGGCGAGACCTGCTCGGCCGCCAACAGCGCCAGCACGGCCTCCATCGTGCTCGGCGACGAGGCGCCCGGCTGGCTCGCGGAGCGTGGCGTCACCGCCCGGCTGGTCGCGACCGACGGAGCCGTGCGGACGGTCGGCGCCTGGCCCGCCGGCACGGCCGGGTGCCCGACCGGGACCACAGCCGGGTGTGCGGCGGGAGGCACGGCATGACCGACGGCCCCCTGCTCTGGTACCTCAACCGCGCCACGGGCGTGGTGGTCCTCGTGCTGCTGACGCTCAGCGTCGTCCTGGGCGTGCT
The DNA here is from genome assembly GCF_040191335.1 of Nocardioides sp. YIM 152588. Taxonomy (NCBI): domain Bacteria; kingdom Bacillati; phylum Actinomycetota; class Actinomycetes; order Propionibacteriales; family Nocardioidaceae; genus Nocardioides; species Nocardioides sp. YIM 152588. The sequence continues at coordinate 62,577 of NZ_JBEGDJ010000021.1, forward strand.
CGCCCTCGGCGGGCGACCCGGCCGCGGCCTGCCGCGGTTCGTGACCCAGTCGCTGCACCGCAACCTCGCGCTGGTCTCGGTGGTCGCGCTGGCGGTCCACGTGGCGACCGCGGTCGTCGACACCTACGTCGACATCCGGTGGTGGCAGGCGGTGGTGCCGGTCGGCGCGACCTACCAGCCGCTCTGGCTGGGGCTGGGCGCCGTGTCCCTCGACCTGATCGCCGTGGTGGTGCTGACCAGCCTGCTCCGGACCCGGCTGCCGCACCGCGCCTGGCGCGCGACCCACCTGATCTCCTGGCTGGCCTGGACCGTCGCGATGGCGCACTCCGTGGGCATCGGCACCGACCTCGCGGATCCACATGGCCTGGCCGTGCTTCCCGTCGCCGCCTGCGCGTCCGCGGTCATGCTGGCCCTCGCGGTCCGGGTCGCCCGTGCGGTCCGGCGGCCCCGCGTCCCCGAGCTGGGGAGGGCGGCATGACCGGGTCGGCCGCCTCGCCGGTGCCGATCCCCGTCCGCGTCGGCGTCCACCCCGGGCCAGCCCTCCTGGCCGGGGTCGCCGACGGCCCGTCGCTGCCTGCCCACCGGGCGCGGTACGGCGACCTGCCGACGCCCACGCTGGACGAGCTCCACCGCCTGGTCAGCGCCGTCGGCCTGCGCGGCCGGGGCGGCGCGGCGTTCCCGTTCGCGACGAAGCTGGAGGCCGCCGCGCGCGGGCGGCGCCCCGTGGTGGTCGTCAACCTCAGCGAGGGCGAGCCGGCCAGCGCCAAGGACAGCGCCCTCGCGCTCTCCGCACCGCACCTGGTGCTCGACGGCGCCGTGGCCACGGCCCGCGCGCTCGGAGCGCGGGAGGTCCACCTGGTGCTGCCCGGCGACCGGCCGATGGCACGCCTCCGGATGCTGGCCGCGGTCGACGAGCGCCACGACAAGGTCCGGCTGCGGACGCACACCGCCGATCCGCGCTTCGTCGCCGGGCAGGCCCGGGCCGTCGTCGAGCTGATGTCGGGCCGCACCAACCTCCCCGTCACGGCGTGGGCGCCCGAGGCCGTCGAGGGGTACCGCCGGCGCCCGACGCTGCTGTCCAACGCCGAGACCTGGGCGCAGGTCGGCCGGCTCGTGCTCGCCGGCGAGCCGGCGTACCGGCGCCTGGGCACCGGCGCCGAGCCGGGGACCACGCTCCTCACCCACAGCCGCCACGGCGCCGACCCGGAGGTCCGGGAGGTCCCGTTCGGGACCTCGTTCGGCGACGTGCTGCCGCCGCTGCCGGCCGGTGCCGCGGTGCTGGTCGGCGGCTTCCACGGCGCCTGGACGACCTGGGGGCTGCTCGCCGGGACGCCGGTCTCCGTGCCGGGGATGGCCGCCGCGGGGCTGCCGCTCGGGGCGGGGATCGTCCACGTGCCGGCCACCGCCGGCTGCCCGCTGGGCTTCACCAGCGCCGTGGTCGACTACCTCGCCGGGCAGAGCGCCGGCCGGTGCGGGCCGTGCGTCAACGGCCTGCCCGCCCTCGCCGACGCGGTGCGCGCCGCCTGGCAGGGCCGCGACACGGCGGCCCGGGTCGACGAGCTCGCCGGGCTGCTGACCCGGCGCGGCGCGTGCGCGCACCCCGACGGGACCGTGCGGATGGTCCGCTCCCTCTTCACCGCGTTGCCCGCGGAGGTCGCGGCCCACCGGGACGGCGCCTGCGTCGCCACCACCCGCGCGGGGGTGGCCCCGTGAGCCGGCGACTGCGCGTGGACTGGCCGGCCTGCCGTGCGCGGGGCCTGTGCCACGAGCTGCTGCCCGAGGTCGTCGACCTCGACGAGTGGGGCTACCCGATCGTCACCGACGCCGTGCCGGACGCCCTCCTCGCCGACGCCCGCGCGGCCGTCCGCGCCTGCCCGCGGCTGGCGCTGCGGATCGTCGACTGAACCGCTACATCCCGGACGGCTCCGTCTCGAGCTCGGGCTCACCCGGTGGCGCCTCGTGGTGGAGCGGTCGCAGCGCCGCGGTCCCCTCGAGCCAGACCAGCGCGTCGTACCGCTGGCCGATCACGGTGGTGACGTAGTTGCCCGCCTCGCGGCGGGGGTCGTAGACGACGCCGATCGCACGGTGCCCCCGCGGCGCGGTGAGCCAGGGGCCGGGGCGGTCCTGCGGGAGCACGAGGACCGCGGGCCGCCCGAGGGCCCGATGGAGGAGGTCCTCGTGGCTGCCGGCGCGGGCGGCGGGCACCGACAGCGCGACCTCGGGCTCGCCCCAGGCCGACGCCGCCAGCACGGAGCCCCGGTGCGCGGCGAAGCCCATCAGCGCGACCTCACGGCGGGGATGACGCTCCCGCATCAGCTGCCCCACGTTGACCATCCCGGCCCGCGCCATGTCCGTCGCGCGGGCGTCACCGACGTGGGTGTTGTGCTCCCAGATCAACCCCTTGGCCGCCGGCCCGAGGTGCCCCGCGATCCGCTCGACGGTGGCGGTCATGTGGCGGTCGCGGATGTTCCAGGACTCGCGGTCGCCGCGGACCATGGTCCGGTAGTAGTCCTCCGCGTCGGCCGCGACCTCGGCGTTCTGGGCCGCGTTGAAGGCCCCCTCGTCGCTCCCCGCCGCCAGCGCCTGCGTGCGCCGGCGGACCTGCTCCAGCAGAGCGACGACCTCGTCCTCGCACGACTCCGGCACGAGGCGGGTCGCCCAGGCGTAGCGGTGCGGATCCTCGCGGTACGGCACGAAGCACTGCCAGGCCTCCAATGCCTGCGCCACGGCGTCGGGAGCGTGCTCGTCCAGCCACGCGATGATCTCCCGCAGCGAGTCCCACAGCGAGTAGACGTCGAGGCCGTAGAACCCGACGCGGCGGTCGGCGGGCCGTGCGAGGTTCCACCCGTGGAGCCAGTCCAGGAAGTCGGCGACCTCGGCATTCGCCCACATCCAGGTCGGCCAGCGCTCGAAGCCCGTGAGGACCTGGCGGGCGGTGCGGTCGGCGTCCACGTCGCCCCGGAGCCAGCGGTTGATCCGCCAGCAGTCGGGCCAGTCACCCTCCACGCCGATCCAGGTGAAGCCCTCCTCCTGGATCAGCCGGCGGCTCAGGTCCGCGCGCCACCGGTAGAACTCGTGGGTGCCGTGCGAGGCCTCGCCCAGGCAGGCGAAGCGGACCGGGCCCAGGAGCTCGACCAGCGGATCGAGGTCGGCGAGGCCGGTGAGCGGCCGCGCCAGCTCCCTGATCTCGGCCATCGCCGCGTGGTCGAGCCAGTCGCTCCGGCCGAGGCTCATCTCCCCGCCTCCTCCGACGGCGCGGTGGGTGCCGCCCGCCCCGCGAGGTGCCGAAGGAACCAGTCCCGGGCCAGCAGGGCCGCCTCGGCCAGGGTGCCCGGCTCCTCGAACAGGTGGGTGGCCCCCGGCACGACCCACACCCGGCCGACCCCGCCCAGCTCGGCGGCCGCCGCGTCGTTGAGGCGCAGGACCGCCGTGTCGGCGCCACCGACGATCAGCAGCGTCGGCGCCGTCACCGAGCTCAGGCGCGGGCCCGCCAGGTCGGGGCGCCCGCCGCGGGACACGACGGCGGCGACGCCCAGCCGTGGATCCGCCGCCGCCCAGAGCGCCGCGCCGGCCCCGGTGCTCGCACCGAACAGTCCCACCGGGGCGCCGGCGGCGTCCGGCCGCTCGCGCACCCAGCGGACCGCCGCGGCGAGCCGGCCGGCCAGCAGCTCGATGTCGAAGACGTTGGCCCGGTCCCGCTCCTCGTCCGGGGTGAGCAGATCCAGCAGCAGGGTGCCCAGCCCCGCGTCGTACAGGACCGAGGCGACGTACCGGTTGCGGGGGCTGTGGCGACTGCTGCCGCTGCCGTGCGCGAAGACCACGACGCCGGTGGGCCGGGCCGGCAGGTGCAGGTGCCCCTGCAGGACGACGCCGTCGGCCGGGATCTCCACGTCGATGTCGCAGTCGGCCGCCTCCTCCGCGGCGCGCGCCCGGGCGACCCGGGCCGCCCGGGCGAGGAGCGCGACCACCTCCTCGTCGCTGGTCGGCGAGAAGTCGCGGTAGTGGTGGCCCACCGCGAGGAACGGCGTGGGCGTCCGCAGCAGGACGACCTCGTCGGCGCCGGCCACGCCCCGCGCCGCCTCCGGCGGGCCGACCGGGACGGCGAGGACGACGCGGCGCGCGCCGAGGTGGCGCGCGACCTCGCAGGCGACCCGCGCCGTGGAGCCGGTCGCGATCCCGTCGTCGACGACCACCGCGACGCGTCCCGTCAGGTCGAGCGGCTCGCGGCCCCGGCGCAGCCGTCGCACCCGGGCCTCCAGCTCGGCGCGCTCCCGCGCCTCGACCCGACCGAGCTCCCGCTCGGACACGCCCGCCCGGGCCATGAGGGCCCGGTCGAGGACCTCGTAACCGCCCTCGCCGATCGCGCCCATCGCCACCTCGGGCTGGAACGGCAGGCCGAGCTTGCGCACCACGATCACGTCCAGCGGCGCGCCCAGCTCGTCGGCGACCTCGAACGCCACCGGCACCCCGCCGCGGGGCAGGCCGAGGACCACCACGTCCTCGCCCCGCAGGTGCTCCAGGCGCAGCCCCAACCGCCGTCCGGCGTCCGTGCGGTCCGCGAACCGCGCGCTGCCCGAGACTGCCATGGCCACCACCCCAACCGTGCTCCCCGGCACCTCCACCCTCCGCCCGCAGGGTGCTGGGCCGAAGAGGCCTTGGTCACCGCGCGCAGCCCCGAAGTCCCCTGGCGCGCGCGGCCGCCCGCGGCGATCCTGAGCACAGAAGGACGAGGAGGTCCGGTCGCGATGACCAGTGCACCGATGCGGCACACGGCGCTGGAGCTGGTGGCCCCCGGCAAGGGGATCCTGGCCGCCGACGAGAGCACCCCCACCATGGCGAAGCGCCTCGCGAGCATCGGCGTCGAGTCGACCGAGCCGGTGCGACGCGGGTACCGCGAGATCCTGTTCACCACTCCGGGGCTCGCGCAGCACGTCAGCGGGGTGATCCTCTTCGACGAGACGATCCGCCAGGCCTCGACCGACGGGCGCCCCTTCCCGCACGTGCTCCACGAGGGCGGCTTCCTCCCCGGCATCAAGGTGGACGCCGGCACGAAGCCGTTGGCCGGCTTCCCGGGCGAGGTGGTCACCGCCGGCCTCGACGGGCTGCGCGAGCGGTTCGAGGAGTACGTCGGCCTGGGGGCCCGCTTCGCGAAGTGGCGGGCCGTGATCCGGGTCGACGACGACCGGCCCACCCCCACCTGCATCGAGGCCAACGCGCACGCGCTGGCGCGGTACGCCGCACTCGCGCAGGAGGCCGGTCTGGTGCCTGTCGTCGAGCCCGAGGTGCTGATGGACGGGACGCACACCCTCGACCGGTGCGCGGACGTCACCGCCGCCGTGCTCCGCACGGTCTACGACCAGCTGGCCCGGCACCACGTCGAGCTCGAGGCGACCCTGCTCAAGCCGAACATGGTGGTCGCCGGCAAGGGGTGCCGGACCCAGCCGGACGACGACACCGTCGCCAGGACGACCCTCGAGGTGCTGCGGCGCACCGTCCCCGCCGCCGTACCGGGCATCGTGTTCCTCTCCGGCGGCATGACCGACGTCCAGGCGACCAGCCGCCTCGACGCCCTCAACCGGCACAGCCCCCAGCCCTGGCAGCTGAGCTTCTCCTTCGGGCGCGCGCTCCAGGGGCCGGTGCTCCGGGCGTGGGCGGGCGACGACGCGAACCGCTCGGCGGCACAGCAGGCGCTGCTGCGCCGGGCGGCGCTCAACGGCATCGCACGGCACGGCTCCTACTTCCCCGACATGGAGCTCGAAGGCCCGAGGTCGCACGACGAGGGCGCGAGGACCACGGGGTGAACGAGGCACTGCCCGTCCCGCCGCCGGACCAGCTGGTCGACCGGGCGCCCGCCCTCCGGGAGGCCTGACCCATGGCCGGCGGAGCTGCCCGCATCGTCGTCGGCTACGACGGCTCACCCGACGCCGACGCCGCGCTCGTCTGGGCCGCGGAGAGCGCGGCGCCACGCGGCCGGCAGGTCGAGGTGGTCGTCGTCGGCAGCGCCATGGATCCGGTCGTCGGCCACTTCAAGGAGGCGGAGGACCGCACGGTCGAGCGGCGGCGATCCGCGGCGCGCGGCCGGCTGGAGGAGCTCGGGACCGTCGATGGCGCCGTGACGGTACGGCGTGGGCCGACCGTGCCCGAGCTGCTCCGGGCGTCGTCGGGGGCCGCCATGCTCGTCGTCGGCAGCAGCGGCCACGGTCTGGCGGCGGGCTCCCTGACCGGTTCGGTCAGCCAGCACGCGGCGCGCCACGCCGGCTGCCCGGTGATCACCGTGCGTCCCACCCGCGCGGCGCACGCGCGCCGCATCGTCGTCGGGATCGACGGCTCCGCGGAGTCGGCGAAGGCCCTCCGATTCGCCTGCGAACGAGCCCAGGACACGGGCGAGAGGGTCACCGGCGTCCTCGCCTACGCCTCGCCGACCCCCCGGTCGCTGGGGCTGGACGACGCCGACATCGACCGGCGGGTGCGCCGCCACGAGGACGCGGAGCGGACCGCCGCCGAGCTCTGCGCCGGCTGCGCCGCCGAGTTCCCCGAGGTCGACCTCGTGCACGAGGCCATCGGGGTGCGCCCCAGCCAGCTCCTCGTCGACTGCAGCGCCACCGCGACGCTGGTGGTCGTGGGCTCCCGCGGCCGCGACGCCTTCACCGAGCTGCTGCTGGGCTCGGTCAGCCAGCACGTCCTGCAGCACGCCGAGTGCCCCGTCGCGGTCGTCCGCTGAGCCCGCGGATCCGCTCCCGGATCAGGCCGCGGCGTGGCCCCGCAGGTACGCCGCGACCAGCCCGCCGAGCGTCGGCAGGTGGTAGCCGCCCTCCTGGACGATCACGCTCGGCAGGCCGAGGCCGCCGAGCGCCCGGCCGGCCCGCTCGTACCCGTCCGCCGTGACCTGCAGCGGGCTCTCCGGGTCGTCGGCGGCGGCGTCCACGCCGAGCGAGACGACGAGTGCGGTCGCGCCGGCGGCCTCGGTCCACGCGGCGAGGTCGGTGACCGCGTCGACCCACGGGTCGTCGCCCGTGCCCTCGGCCAGGGGCAGGTTGCGGGTGGCGCCGGCGCCGTCGCCCGCGCCGGTCTCGGTGGCGTGGCCGAAGACGTGCGGGAACCAGCCGGCCGCCGGGTCGACGTGCACGGAGCCGTAGAGCACGTCGGCGCGGTCCCAGAAGACGGCCTGGGTGCCGTTGCCGTGGTGGGCGTCGACGTCGACCACCGCCACCTTCTCGTGCCCGGCCGCCCGCAGCGCCTCGGCGGCGACGGCCGCGTTGTTGAGGTAGCAGGATCCGCCGTAGCCCAGGGGCGTGACGTGGTGGCCCGGCGGGCGGCACAGCGCGTACGCCGACCGCGAGCCCGCGACCACGAGGTCGACCGCGGTCAGGGCGGCGTCGACCGCGGCCCGCGCGGCCTCCCAGGTGCCCGGGCCGACCAGCGTCATCGTGTCGTAGCAGTAGTGCCCGGTGCGGCCGTGCGGCGCGGCCGGCGGCGTCGGCTGCATCCCGGCGACCAGGGCCGGCGTGTCGAAGAAGTAGGGGACGACCCGGTCCTGGCCGACCACCTCCTCGTAGCCCGCCCTCGCCCACTCCTCGGCGGCGGTCTCGAGGAACTCCAGCAGGCCGGCGTCGTGGACGGCACGGAGGAGGTCGTCGCCGTGGGCGACCGCCTCGCGCAGCCGATGGGAGCCGAGCGCTCCGAGGATGGCGTCGACGCGCTCGGGGACCTCCGTCCCGAGGGTGGTCACGCCGAGCCAGATCTCGTGCCTCGGGACGTGCAGGCGGGTGGACGGGGACCAGACGACGGGGATCGGTGCGGGGATCGGTGCGGAGTCGGTCGCGGGGTTCGGCACGGCCCGAGCATCCCACCCCGCGACCCCGGATTCCGGCAGGATGCCCCCATGCAGCGCGCTCGTGACCTGGGGATCCGGATCGGCGCCCTGCCGACCGGACCGACCAACTCCGTGCTCGACGTCGCCGGGGTCGGCGTCGGCCACGCGACGATCCACCGCGACGACCCGCTCGTCGCCCGCACCGGGGTCACCTGCCTGGTGCTCGCCGAGGACGCCTACCGCCGCCCGCTGCCCGCCGGCGGCGCGGTGCTCAACGGCGCCGGCGAGTGCACCGGGTTCCTCGCCGCGGGTGAGTGGGGCGCCGCCGAGACGCCCGTCTACCTGACCTCCACCCTGCAGCTCGGCCGCGTGTACGACGCCGCGTGCGAGATCGAGCTGGAGCGGGACGTCGCGGTCGCCGACGACGTGGTCATCCCCGTGGTCGGCGAGTGCGACGACTCCTTCCTCAACGACTGCCGCCGGATGCACGTGACCGCCGACGAGGTACGGGCGGCGCATGCCGCGGCGCTCGCGTCCCGCGGATCGGCCGCCGCGCCGGGCGAGGGTGCCGTCGGCGCCGGCACCGGCATGTCCTGCCTCGGCTTCAAGGGCGGCATCGGCACCGCGTCGCGAGTGACGCCGGAGGGGCACACCGTCGGCGTCCTGCTGCTCACCAACTTCGGGTCGCGCGAGGAGCTGGTCGTCGACGGCCTCCCGGTCGGCCGGCTGCTGCCGCCCGCGCCCGCCGACCCGCCGTCGCAGCCCGCGAGGCCCGCCGGCTCCTGCATCGGGATCGCGGTCACCGACGCGCCGGTCGACGGCGCCTCCTGCGCCCGGCTCGCGCGCCGGGTCGGGCTCGGGCTGGCCCGCACGGGGTCGGTGGCCCACCACGGCAGCGGCGAGATCTTCCTGGCGTTCGGCACCGGCCTGCGCCTGGACCGCGACCAGCGACCCGACGGCGTCGCACTGACCGGCCGCGGGATCGACCCCCTGTTCACCGCCGTCGTCGAGGCCGCCGAGGAGGCCGTCCTGAACTCCATGCTCACCGCCCCGACCACCGTCGGCCGGAGCGGCCACACCAGC
>NZ_JBEGDJ010000022.1:0-64169 GCF_040191335.1 Nocardioides sp. YIM 152588
TGCTCGGGGGACCGGAACGTCCATCAGCCGATCATCGCTCCACTCCGATGAAGGCGTCCAGGAACCAGGTGGTGATGCTGATGATGATCGAGCCGCCGACCGCGGTCCAGACCCCGACCGGGTCCGCGGCGCCCGGCGCCGCCGCGGCGGGGGAGTGCGCCGCCGTGGCCGCCCACGCCAGCGCGAGGGCAGCCACGGACAGCCGGAGCCTGCGCCGGGCGCGGCATCGAGGGGTCACGCGGTGAGCGTGCCCGACCAGGGCCTCGGGAGGGCGGCGGTGCCGCGCGGTTGGGGAGGCCGGGGAGCGCCCGGGCATACCTGTGGACGGAAGTGGGTACGGTCCGCGCCGCAGGGCCGCCGGACGGGCGGCCCGTCGACGGAAGGAAACACGTTGCCCCTCTGGCTCGTCCTCATCATCGCCGGCCTCGTCGTCCTGATCCTGGGCCTCGCCGGCCTCGGTCAGTTCTTCATCTATCTCGGCCTGATCGGCGCCGTGGTCGGCGTCGTCCTGGTGACGGTCGGCCGGGGCGACCGGCGGGTCGGCGGCTGACCCGCCCGACCCGCGTCCGTCGCACCACGACGGGCCCCGACACGACGCCCGCGCCCCCATCCGGTGGCGCGGGCGTCGTGCGTCCGGCGTACCCCCGCGGGTCGGTGTCCGGGAGGCTCCGTGGATTGGTGGCGGCGCCCCGCCCCGGCGTAGAGTGGCGGACGCAATCCTCAGGGATTGACTTCGCACGTCCGCAGACCGCGGCGGGCCCTGCACCTCCGGGGGTCCGACCACCCGTGGGCGTCGATCCTCGGTCCGTCCGGCACCAGCCGGGCGGTGGGATCGCGCGCAGGCGTCAGGGCCGAGGGCAACCGCCCGAGGCAGCAACTGAAAACAACAGCGAGTCCGCCCCGGTCCGGCCTGTCTCAAGGTCGGGCGACAACGGTGCGCGGGCTCCATCACCAGGAGAAGAACCATGGCAGTCGTCACCATGCGCCAGCTGCTCGAGAGCGGCGTGCACTTCGGACACCAGACCCGTCGCTGGAACCCGAAGATGAAGCGCTTCATCATGACCGAGCGCAACGGCATCTACATCATCGACCTGCAGCAGTCGCTGGCCTACATCGACCGCAGCTACGCGTTCATCAAGGACACCGTGGCCAAGGGCGGCACGATCATGTTCGTGGGCACCAAGAAGCAGGCCCAGGAGGCCATCGCCGAGCAGGCGACCCGCGTCGGCATGCCCTACGTGAACCAGCGCTGGCTGGGCGGCATGCTCACCAACTTCCAGACCGTGCACCAGCGGATCAACCGTCTGAAGGAGCTCGACGAGCTCAACTTCGACGACGTCGCCGGCTCCGGTCGCACCAAGAAGGAGCTGCTCCAGCTCAAGCGCGAGCGCGACAAGCTGGACCGCACCCTCGGCGGCATCCGCGAGATGGGCCGCACCCCGTCCGCGGTGTGGATCGTCGACACCAACAAGGAGCACCTCGCGGTCGAGGAGGCCCGCAAGCTGCGGATCCCGATCATCGCGATCCTCGACTCCAACTGCGACCCCGACGTGGTCGACTTCCCGATCCCGGGCAACGACGACGCCATCCGCGCCGTCGGCCTGCTGACCCGCGTGATCGCCGACGCCGTCGCCGAGGGCCTCATCGCCCGCTCCGGCGGCAAGGGCGAGGGTGCGGCCACCGCCGCCGAGGAGCCGCTGGCCGAGTGGGAGCGCGAGCTCCTGGCCCAGGGCGAGGCCACCGAGGCCCCCGCCGCCGAGGCCACCGAGGCGCCCGCCGCCGAGGCCGCCGAGGCCACCGAGGCGCCGGCCGCCGAGACCGAGGCTCCGGCCGAGGCCTGATCCACTCCCGTACACCGACGTACCTGAAGAGGAAGACACATGGCTTACACCGCAGCCGACGTCAAGAAGCTCCGTGAGCTGACGCAGGCCGGCATGATGGACTGCAAGAAGGCCCTCGACGAGGTCGACGGCGACTTCGACAAGGCCGTCGAGCTGCTCCGCGTCAAGGGTGCCGCCAAGGCGGCCGCCCGCGCCGCCGAGCGCGAGGCCTCCGCCGGTCTCGTGGCCGCTTCGGGCAGCGCCCTGATCAGCCTCAAGGCCGAGACCGACTTCGTGGCCAAGAACGAGGCGTTCATCAACGCCGCCCAGGCGATCGCGGACGCCGCCAACGAGGCGAAGGTCGGCGACGCCGAGGCGCTCAAGGCCGTCTCGCTCGGCGACAAGACCGTCGGCGAGACCGTCGAGGAGCTCGCCCGCACCATCGGCGAGAAGATCGAGCTCGGTGAGGTCGCCTACTTCGGCGGCACCACCACGGTCTACCTGCACAAGAAGGCCTCCGACCTGCCCCCGACCCTCGGCGTCCTCGTCGAGTTCGAGGGTGACGAGGCCGCCGCCAAGCAGGCTGCCCAGCAGGCCGCCGCGCTCAAGGCGCAGTACCTCACCTCCGACGAGGTCCCCGCGGACGTCGTCGAGAAGGAGAAGGACGTGCTGACCAAGAAGACGCTGGAGGAGGGCAAGCCGGAGGCTGCCGTCGCCCGCATCGTCGAGGGTCGCATCGGCGCGTTCTTCAAGGAGATCGTCCTCCTCGACCAGGAGTCGGTCTTCGAGTCGAAGAAGTCGGTGAAGCAGGTCCTCGACGCCGCCAACACCTCGGTCTCGCGGTTCGCCCGCTTCGAGGTCGGCGCCTGAGGCTCCCGCCTCTCGTCGTACGACGGCCGGTCGTCACGCAGCAGCGTGACGACCGGCCGTCGGCCATTTCCGGGCGAAACTCGCGGATGCCGGTGGGTCTGCCGGGGTAGGTTCGAGCAGCAGGGGGGCCGGGCGGTCCCGAGTTCGCCACCGAAGGGGCAGGCAAGCCAGATGGGCTTCATGGACAAGGTCCGCGGCCAGTTCGTCGACATCGTCGAGTTCCTCGACGACAGCCGCGACACGATCGTCTGGCGCTTCCCGCGCCAGGGCAACGAGATCAAGATGGGCGCCCAGCTCGTCGTGCGCGAGGGCCAGATCGCGGTCTTCGTCAACGAGGGTCAGATCGCCGACGCGTTCACGCCCGGCACCTACACCCTCGAGACCCAGAACCTGCCGATCCTCTCCACCCTCAAGGGCTGGAAGTACGGCTTCAACTCGCCGTTCAAGGCCGAGGTCTACTTCGTCGGCACCCGCCTCTACACCGACATGAAGTGGGGCACGAAGAACCCGATCACGCTGCGTGACGCCGAGTTCGGGATGGTCCGGCTGCGCGCGTTCGGCACCTACGCGATGCAGGTCGTCGACGCGCCCGCGCTGATGCGCGAGCTGGTCGGGACCGACCCGCAGTTCCGCACCGACGAGGTCTCGGAGTTCCTGCGCCAGAACATCGTCGGCCAGGTCGCCAGCTCCCTCGGCAACGCCGACATCCCGATGCTCGACCTCGCCGCGAACCAGGACGTGATCGCGTCGAACCTCGCGGAGACCCTGACCGGGAACCTGCGCAGCATGGGCATCGCCATCCCGCGGTTCGTGATCGAGAACATCTCGCTGCCGCCCGAGGTGGAGAAGGCGCTGGACAAGCGCACGTCGATGGGCGTGCTCGGCAACCTGGACCAGTACACCAAGTTCCAGGCCGCGGAGGCGCTGGAGGACGCCGCGCAGAACCCCGGCGGGGGAGCGGGCGCCGGCGTCGGGCTCGGCATGGGCATGGCGGTCGGCCAGCAGATGGCCGGCGCGCTCAACCCGAACGCGCCCCAGGCCGGCCAGCAGCCGGCCGCCCAGCCCGCGGCGCCGCCGCCGCTGCCCACGGCCGCGCGCCCCTGGTACCTGGCCGTCGGCGGCCAGCAGGTCGGGCCGGTCCAGGCCACCGAGCTGCCCGCGAAGGTCGCCTCCGGCGACCTCGCGCCGGCCACCCTGGTCTGGCAGGAGGGCATGGCGGCGTGGACGCCGGCCTCCGACGTCGCGGAGCTGCGGTCGCTGTTCCCGGCGACGCCGCCGCCGCTGCCGCCGCAGGCCTGAGCGGGCCGGGATGTCGACGACGCCCCCGCCCGTCCCGACCGACGGCCCGGACCCGGGCGGCCCGCCGCCGCTGCCGGACGCCGCTGCCGCCGCCGACGCGGTCGTCGAGCTCACCGAGACGCTGGCCGCCAACGACACGGTCGCGCACGAGGAGGTGGCCGGGCCGCTGTCGGCGGTCTGCCCCACCTGCGGCGCCCAGTCGGTCTACGCGCCCGGCACGATGCTGCTGCGCTGCGACAGCTGCGGCTCCGAGCGCGAGATCGCACCGACCTCGGACACCATCGACGAGCTCGACTTCGAGGAGTGGCTGGCCAGCAACCAGCAGACCACCGTCGCCGGCGTCGCCGGCCACGAGCTGACCTGCCAGCAGTGCGGCGCCTCCTGCATCACCACCGACCTCGCGTCGGCCTGCCAGTTCTGCGGCGGCGCGCTGCTGGCGCACGACGTCCCGGCCGGCCTGGTGGTCCCCGAGGCGGTCATCCCGTTCGGCGTGGACGGCAAGCAGGCGCGCGAGGAGTTCCGGTCCTGGGTGAAGTCCCGCTGGTTCGCCCCGAACATGCTCAAGAAGGTCGGCGACACCGAGGCGCTGCGCGGCACCTACCTGCCGCACTGGACCTTCGACGCGCAGACCGACAGCGACTACACCGGGCAGCGCGGCGACTACTACTACACCACCGAGACCCGGACCGTCTCCGACGGCAAGGGCGGCACCCGCACCGAGACCTACCAGCAGCGGCACACGGCCTGGCGGCCCGCCTGGGGCCGGGTGGCCCGGTTCTTCGACGACGTCGTGGTGCTCGGCACGCACGCGCTCGACCCCGGCCTGGTCGACAAGGCCGGCCCCTGGGAGCTCGGCCGGGCGGTGCCGTACCAGCCGGAGTTCCTGACGGGCTACTCCGCGGTCCGGTACGACGTCGACCCGGCCGTCGGCTCGGAGCGGGCTCGCGAGCAGATGGTCGACGTGATCAAGGGCGACGTGCGCCGCGACATCGGCGGCGACGAGCAGCGGATCAGCTCGCTGAGCGTGGTCTACACCCAGGCGACGTTCAAGCTGCTGCTGATGCCGCTGTGGATCGCGACGTACCTGTACGCCGGGAAGACCTGGCAGGTGATGGTCAACGCCAACACCGGCGAGGTGGTCGGCAAGCGCCCCTACAGCTGGGTCAAGATCACCTTCGCGGTGCTCGCGGCGCTGCTGGTCCTGCTGGTGATCCTCGTCATCTACGGCGCCTCCCGGAGCGGTTGACGCGGCCCCCACGGGGGAGCGGGGTGCGCACGCGGTTGCTGCCCGGGGTCGGTGCGGCGGTAGTCTCGGCGCTGGACGTCGATCGACTGGAAGGTTCCTGGTGCCCGGATACAAGCGTGTGCTGCTCAAGCTCTCCGGAGAGGTGTTCGGCGGTGGGAAGCTCGGCGTCGACCCCGACGTGGTCGGCTCGATCGCCAAGGAGATCGCGGCGGTCGTCGACTCGGGCACCCAGATCGCGGTCGTGACCGGCGGCGGCAACTTCTTCCGCGGCGCCGAGCTGCAGCAGCGCGGCATGGACCGGGTGCGTGCGGACTACATGGGCATGCTCGGCATCGTGATGAACTGCCTGGCGCTGCAGGACTTCCTCGAGAAGCTCGGCGTCGACACCCGCGTGCAGACGGCGATCACGATGGGGCAGGTGGCCGAGCCCTACATCCCGCGGCGCGCGATCCGGCACATGGAGAAGGGGCGCGTGGTGATCTTCGGCGCCGGCATGGGCATGCCGTACTTCTCCACCGACACGGTCGCCGTCCAGCGGGCGCTGGAGAGCAAGTGCGACGTCGTCCTGGTCGCCAAGAGCGGCGTCGACGGCGTCTACAGCGCCGACCCCAAGCTGGACCCCACAGCCACCAAGTTCGACGAGCTGACCTACGACGAGGCGATCGCCAGGGGCCTGCGGATCATGGACCAGACGGCGTTCGCCCTGTGCGGCGAGAACAAGCTGCCGATGGTCGTGTTCGGCATGGAACCGGAGGGCAACATCCTCCGCGTCGTCCAGGGTGAGAAGATCGGCACGCTGGTCAGCGCCGGCTGAGACGGGCGAACCGTCGCCGACCCCGCATCAGACGACGCACAAGACGCCGCACGAGACGAAGGAGCACCGGTGATCAACGACATCCTCAACGAGGCCGACGGCAAGATGGACAAGTCGGTCGACGCGACGCGCGAGGAGTTCGCCGCGATCCGGGCCGGCCGCGCCCACCCGAGCATGTTCAGCAAGATCCTGGTCGACTACTACGGCACGCCGACGCCGATCCAGCAGCTCGCCTCCTTCACCGCTCCGGAGGCCCGGATCATCCTGGTCCAGCCCTTCGACATGGGCGCGATCGCCAACGTCGAGAAGGCGATCCGCGACTCCGACCTCGGCGTCAACCCGGCCAACGACGGCAAGGTGCTGCGCTGCGTCTTCCCCGAGCTGACCGAGGAGCGCCGCAAGGAGTTCATCAAGCTGGCCAAGGAGAAGGCCGAGTCCGGCCGCGTGGCGGTCCGCCAGGTGCGCCAGAAGGCCAAGCAGAACCTGGAGAGGCTCGAGAAGGACGGCGAGGTCGGCAAGGACGACGTCACCGGCGCCGAGAAGCGGCTCGACGGGCTCACCAAGAAGCACACCGAGGCCATCGACGACCTGCTCAAGAGCAAGGAAGCCGAGCTGCTCGAGGTCTGAGGACCCGAGCACGCCCCGCGATGAGCGACCCCTTGACGAGCGAGCCTGCACCGCAGCAGAAGGACCACGGCCGCGCCGGCCGTGACCTGAAGGCCGCGGTGGCCTCCGCCGTGGTGCTGCTGGCCGCCATCGTCGGCTCCCTGATGTTCTGGAAGCCGGCGTTCATGGGGATCGTCGTCGCCGCGGTGGTCGTCGCGGTCTGGGAGCTGCACCGCGGCATGCTCGCCAAGGGGATCGACCTCCCCGAGCAGCCGCTGATGATCGGTGGCGCGACGATGGTGATCGTCGCCTACCTCTTCGGCGCCGAGGCGCTGGTCACCGCGACCGCGGTCACCGCCCTGGTGGTCATGCTGTGGCTGCTGCGCCGCGGCGTGGACGGCTACGTCAAGAACGCCTCGGGCGCGGTGCTCATCCTCGTCTACGTCCCGTTCCTCGGGTCGTTCGTCGCGCTGATGCTCGCCGAGGGCGGCCTCGGCGGCGGCGGCATCGACGACGACGGCGTGGCCGGGGTGCTCACGTTCATCCTGGTCACGATCGCCTCCGACATCGGCGGGTACGCCGCCGGCGTACTGTTCGGCAAGCACCCGATGGCGCCGGTGATCTCGCCGAAGAAGTCCTGGGAGGGCTTCGCCGGCTCGGCGATCGCCTGCGTCGTGGTCGGCTGGGCGCTGGTGGTCTACCTGCTCGAGGGTGACTGGTGGATCGGCGTGGTGCTCGGCCTGATCGCCGTCTGCATGGCGACGCTCGGCGACCTCGTCGAGTCCGTGATGAAGCGCGACCTCGGCCTCAAGGACATGAGCCAGGTGATCCCCGGCCACGGCGGCCTGATGGACCGCCTGGACTCGCTGCTCGCCACCATCGCGCCGATCTGGCTGCTGCTGCACTACGCGGTGTTCGTGTGACCGACACCGTCGAGCCCACGACCGCGCCCGCCGGCCCGGGGGACGACCGCGGGGCGAACGAGAAGGCGGGCGAGAAGGCCCCCGAGAAGGAGCGGCGCGGACGGTTCTCGCTGCCGCAGTGGTGGCACAAGGACCATCCCGTCTTCGGCCCGCTGGCCGGCTTCTACACCGGCATGCTCTTCGTGATCGTGGTGCCGGGCCTCTACGGCACGCTGCTCAAGTCCGTGGTCGGCTACCAGCGGACCGAGGAGCTGTTCCCGTTCGTGGCGCTCACGCTGCTGGTGCCGATCGGCCTGCTGGTTCCGCGGCGGACCCGTCGCTTCGGCCGCTACATGCTGTTCGGCTGCCTCGCGACCGCGGTCGTGGTGATCGGTGTCGCCGCGGTGGTGCTCTACCTGCTCATCACCCGCGACAGCTAGCCCGCCGCGAGGGTTAGTGCTCCCGGGCCCGGGATGGGACAATCGGGGGTGATGTCCGAGCCCACTGAGCAGCCCACCGAGCAGCCCGACCAGTCGACGGAGCAGCCGCGCGCGCTCCCGCTGGTCCTCGCCGAGCCGCGGGGACGGAAGAAGCCGCCGCGCCACCTGGCCGACCTGTCCGCGGCCGAGCGCAAGGACCTCGCCGTGGAGCTCGGGCTGCCGGGCTTCCGCGCCAAGCAGCTCTCGACCCACTACTTCTCCCGGCTCGTCGACGACCCGGAGCAGATGACGGACCTGCCGGCCGCCCAGCGCGAGGAGCTGGTCGGGGCGCTGCTGCCCGAGCTGATGACGCCGCTGCGCACGCTCGAGGCCGACAAGGGCACCACCCGCAAGACGCTGTGGAAGCTCTTCGACGGCGCGCTGGTCGAGTCGGTGCTGATGCGCTACCCGGGCCGGGTCACGATGTGCGTCTCCAGCCAGGCCGGCTGCGGCATGGCGTGCCCGTTCTGCGCCACCGGCCAGGGCGGCCTGCAGCGCAACATGTCCACCGCCGAGATCGTCGAGCAGGTGCTGGCCGGCGCCCGCGCGCTGGACCGCGGTGAGATCGCCGGCGGTCCCGGCCGCGTCTCGAACGTCGTCTTCATGGGCATGGGCGAACCCCTCGCGAACTACAAGGCCGTGATCGGCGCGGTCCGCCGCCTCACCGACCCCGCGCCCGACGGCCTCGGCATGTCGGCCCGCGGCGTCACCGTCTCCACGGTCGGCCTGGTGCCGCGGATCAAGCAGCTGGCCGAGGAGAGCATCCCGGTCACGCTCGCGCTGAGCCTGCACGCCCCCGACGACGAGCTGCGCAACGAGCTGGTGCCGATCAACACCCGGTTCTCGGTCGCCGAGACGGTCGAGGCCGCGTGGCAGTACGCGGAGAAGACCAAGCGCCGCGTCTCGATCGAGTACGCGATGATGCGCGGCATCAACGACCAGGCCTGGCGCGCCGACCTGCTCGCCGAGGTGCTCAACTCCTACGGCGACTGGGGCTGGGTGCACGTCAACCTGATCCCGCTCAACCCGACGCCGGGCTCGAAGTGGACCGCGTCGGACCCCGAGGACGAGCGGGAGTTCGTCCGCCGCCTGGAGTCCCACGGCATCCCGACCACCGTCCGCGACACCCGGGGCCAGGAGATCGACGGGGCCTGCGGGCAGCTGGCCGCGGCGCCCTGACCCGGGCCGCGCGGCTAGGGGCCGTTCACCGGGCGGTCACGCCCTCCTCGTGTCGGCGCGGCGCGGCGTTCGGCGTGCGCCCCTAGCGTCCGGGGCATGCCCGGTCCCGCGATTCCGCTGCGTGCACCGTCCACCGCCCTTGCCCGGCGCACGGCAGGCCGGTCCGTCCGCCGGCTGCCCTCGGGCGAGTCGCTCCGGGTGCTGGTCGTCGCCGAGTCCTTCCTGCCCCAGGTCAACGGCGTCACCAACTCGGTGCGGCGCGTGCTGGAGCACCTGGCCGCCGGCGGCCACACGGCGACGCTGGTCGCGCCGACCGGCCCGCCGACGTACGCCGGCTTCCCGGTGATCCGGGCGCGGGGCGCGAACCTGCCGTTCTACCCGGACTTCCGGCTGGGCCTGGAGACGCGGCGCCGGCTGCGGGCGCTGATGCAGCGGTTCGAGCCGGACGTCGTCCACATCGCGTCGCCGGCGACGCTGGGCTACCAGGCGGCGCGCGCCGCCGGCGAGCTCGGCGTCCCCACGGTGGGGATCTACCAGACCGACCTGGTCGGCTTCGCCGAGCGGTACGACGTCCCCGGCGGCGCCCGCGCGGCGGCG
Source organism: Nocardioides sp. YIM 152588 (assembly GCF_040191335.1). Classification (NCBI taxonomy): domain Bacteria; kingdom Bacillati; phylum Actinomycetota; class Actinomycetes; order Propionibacteriales; family Nocardioidaceae; genus Nocardioides; species Nocardioides sp. YIM 152588. The sequence continues at coordinate 9,813 of NZ_JBEGDJ010000022.1, forward strand.
GTGCTGACCCGCAAGATCCACGCCCAGGTCGACCGCACGCTGGCCCCGTCGACCGCGAGCATCGCGCAGCTGCGCCGGCTCGGCGTGCCGGGGGTCCACCGCTGGGCCCGCGGCGTCGACCTCGACGCGTTCCACCCGCGCCACCGCGACCCGCGGCTGCGTGCGGACCTGGCCGGCGGCCGCCGGCTGCTGGTCGGCTACGTGGGGCGGCTGGCCGCGGAGAAGGAGCTGGAGCTGCTCACGCGGCTCGCCGGCGACCCCCGTTTCCGGCTGGTGCTGGTCGGCGCCGGCCCGGAGGAGGAGCGGCTGCGGTCGCTGCTGGGCGACGCGCGGTTCCTCGGGCTGCTGCAGGGCGAGGAGCTCAGCCGGGCCTACGCGGCGCTCGACGTGTTCGTCCACACCGGCCGGCACGAGACCTTCTGCCAGTCCGCCCAGGAGGCGCTCGCCTCGCGGGTGCCGGTGGTGGCCCCCGCGGCCGGCGGCCCGATGGACGTGGTGACCGACGGCGTCACGGGGTTGCTCTACCGCCCCGGCGACGGCCGCGCGCTGACCGCCGCCGTCGACCAGCTGGTCGACGACGACCGGCTGCGGTCCCGGACGGCCGACGCGGCGCTGCGCAGCGTGCAGCAGCGCTCCTGGCACGCCATCGGCGAGCAGGTGCTCGGCCACTACCGGGCGGTGATCGACGCCCGCGTGCGCCTGGCGGGTTGAGCCTCCGCCTGCCGGTCGTGCCCGGTAGGTTGGCCCGGTGCGCGGGGCCGGAGTGAGTCGAGTGGTGGGTGGGTCGTCCCGGACGCGACCCCGGTTTCGATCGGGCGCCCGGCGGGGAGCGACCGCGGTGGCCGCGGGCACGGCGATCGCCCTGCTCGGGACCCTCGCGTGCTCGGCCGTGCCCACCGCCCCCGCGGCGGCGCCCGTGGCCGGCGCCTCCGGGATCGGCGATCGCTACTTCCCGCTCGACGGCAACGGCGGCATCGATGTCCTCCACTACGCCATCGACGACACCTACCGCTTCCAGGAGCCCGGGCGCGGGCCGCTGCTGTCCGGCACCACCACGCTGACGGTGCTCGCCACCCAGGACCTCGCCCGGTTCAACCTCGACCTGCTGCTGGACGTCACCGGGGTGACCGTCGGCGGCGTCGAGGTCGAGCCGGAGCGCCCGAACCGGCACGAGCTGGCGATCACCCCGCCCGCCCCGATCGCGGCCGGGGAGGAGTTCGAGGTCGTCGTCGGCTACGAGGACGACCCCTCGGACCTGACCTGGGGTGGGGAGTCCAACTGGACGGCCACCGCGCGCGAGGTGGTCACCATGAACGAGCCGCACATGGCCGCGTGGTGGTTCGCCGCCAACGACCACCCGCGGGACAAGGCCACCTTCGACATCGCGATCACCACCGACGCCGAGAAGGACGTGCTCAGCAACGGCGTCCAGAAGGGGCGGACGCTCAACGGCGACGGCACCGCGACCACCCGGTGGCGGATGGACGACCCGATGACCACCTACCTGGCGTTCTTCGCCGCCGGTGACTTCGAGGTCCGTCGCGGGCGCTCGCCGGAGGGCATCCGCTACGTCAGCGCCGTCTCCGAGCGCTACGGCGCGGCGGCCCGCAAGCGGCACTGGCGGGTGCTGCGGCGCGCCGGCCGGGTCACCGACTGGCTCCAGGGGGAGCTGGGCCCGTACCCGTTCGCGACGACCGGTGGCGTGGTCACCAAGCTCGACACGGGGTTCGCGCTGGAGAACCAGACCCGCCCGACGTACGGCGGGTGGATCAACGCGACGACCCAGGTGCACGAGATCGCCCACCAGTGGTTCGGCGACAGCGTCGCCGTCGACCGCTGGCGCGACATCTGGCTCAACGAGGGCTTCGCCACCTACCTGGAGGCCCGCTACGCCGAGGCGCACGGCGGGCGGAGCACGCAGCAGTGGCTGCGCTCGACCTACTCCTGGCTGCGGGACGACCGCTCGTTCTGGCGTCTGCAGGTCGACGACCCGGGCAAGGGGCGGATCTTCGCCGCGCCGGTCTACCTGCGCGGTGGGATGGCGATGGCGGCGCTGCGGCACCGGATCGGCAAGGCCGACTTCCGGACCGTGCTGCGCCGGTGGGCGGACCGGAACGCGGACGGCACGGTGCGCACGGCGGAGTTCACCGCCCTCGCGAAGCGGGTCTCGGGCCAGCGCCTCGGCGGCTTCTTCAAGGCGTGGCTGCGCGACCCCCGGCCGCCGAAGCAGACCAGGGCCAACGGCTTCTGACCGAGTCGGCAGAAACTTCCTGCCGACTCGGCGCCCGGACCCGCGAGCCGGCAGAAACTTTCTGCCGACTCGCGGTCGACCGCCTCAGTAGGCCGCGGCCACGAGCTCCCCGAACAGCTCCTGCGGGTCGACCTCGAGGCCGCGCCGCGTGAACCACGAGGCCACGTTGGTGCAGTCGCGGAGCAGGAAGTCGAAGCCCGCCGGGTTGCCGGCGAGGTCGACGACCTGCGGCAGGTCGATGATGACCAGGCGCTCGCCGGCGGCCAGGATGTTGTACGGCGACAGGTCGCCGTGCGCCAGCCCCGCGGTCGCCAGCGTGGTCATCGCCGCGCGCAGCTGCTCGAGGTACCAGGCCAGCAGGTCGGGCTCCGGCCGGGTCTGGGCGAGCCGCGGCGCGGTGCGCCGCTCGCCCTCCTCGACGACGGTGATCCACTCCAGGAGCAGCTCGGTGCCGTCGATCTGGACCGGGTAGGGGACCGGCAGGCCGAGGTTCCAGCAGCGGACCAGCGCGCCCCACTCCGAGACCGCCCACTCCGCGGCCGCGACCTGGCGGCCGAAGGTGCTCTTGCGGTTGACGGCGCGCTGGTCGCGCGACCGCTTCATGCTGCGGCCCTCGGTGTAGGCGGCGGAGCGGTGGAAGGCGCGGTGCTCGGGCGCGCGGTACCGCTTGGCGGCCATCACCGCCGAGGCGTCCGGCCGGTGGGGGTCGGTGCGCTCCAGCAGGAAGACGTCCGCCTCCTTGCCGGTCTTGAGGATGCCCAGCTCGGTGTCGATGGCGCCCTGGGAGGTCACCACCCAGTCCGGCCGGGGCTCGGGGCCGCGGCACAGCGGCTCGACGTCGAGCCAGGTGGACCAGCGCTGGCCGTCGTCGAGCTCGTCGTAGGCGACGTAGTCGATGACGAACCGCGGGTCGATGCCCGCGGAGTCGACGGTCGTGGTGTCGATGCCCGTGGTGTCGGTCGGGCGGAGGTGGTCGTACGGGGTGTCAGGTGCGGCTGTGTGCCGTTCGCTCACGGTGGGTGCTCCGGGTGTTCGAGGAGGGGTGGTTGGCGGGCAGGCCGCTCACAGTCGTCGACATGTCACACTCCTCTCGAACGCCGCGGGGTCGCGGCGGTCCCAGGCTTCAGCACGGTGCCCCGGGGACGCAATCGATTTTACCCTTCGGGCGCGTCTGCACCCAGACGGCGAAGGGTCCTGCTAGAAACGTCGATGACGACTGCCCGCTCGGGGCGGCGCCGTCCGCACGGGAGATGGAGACCGCATGGATGCCAAGAAGCTGATCGCTGTCGTGGTGATCGCCTTCGTCGGCTTCTGGATGTTCACCGACCCCCGCGGTCTCGCCGACCTGACCAAGACGGCGGCGGAGGGCGGCTGGGAGCTCACCCAGGAGCTCTTCAACGGCATCATCGACTTCCTCCGCGAACTGACCTGATCGGCGCGGGCGCAGCGACATGGGGTTCGTCTCGTGGATCAGCGACCCGAAGGTCCACAAGCACCTGCTGCGCGACGACGGCGAGGTGATCGTCCAGGAGGTGCACCGCCACTGGTTCGCCTACGTCATACCGATCCTCGAGGCCGTCGGCGCGCTGGTGCTGGGCACGCTCGTCGTGCTGCTGATCAGCATGGACGCCGCCTGGTTCGTGCTGCTGCTGGTCCTCGGGGTGCTGGCGCACGCCGGGTGGCGGGCGCTGCACTCGCACCGGGACCGGTTCGTGGTCACCAACATGCGGGTGTTCCGGGTCGACGGGGTGCTGGCCCAGACCGTCGCCACGATGCCGCTGACCCGGATCCTCGACATCTCGATGCGCAAGCCGCTGCACGGCCGGATCATCGGGTTCGGCCACTTCGTCTTCGAGTCCGCGGCCCAGGACCAGGGGCTGCGCGACATCCGCTACGTCGGTCATCCCGACGAGCTGAACAAGGAGATCCAGCGGGTGGTCCAGCGCGCCGGCCTGCGCGGTCCCCGGGTGCCCAACTGATCGCGCGCGCTTCTGCCTAGGATGGCCGCCATGACGCAGCAGCCGTTCTCCCGCCCGGGTGCGATCGACCTCTCCGCACTGAAGCGTCCCGCCACCCCGCCGCCCCCGCCCGGCGGCGGCGCCGCGCAGGCCGGTGGCGGGTCGGCGTACGCCGTGTCGGTGGACGAGCAGAACTTCCAGACGGTGATCGAGTCCTCGACCGTGGCGCCGGTGGTCCTGGTCTTCATCTCCCCGTCGCAGGCGCCGGAGAGCGTCGCGTTCGGCGACGACGTCGCCGCCGTCGCGGACGAGTACGACGGCCGCTTCCTCGCGGCGATCGTGGACGTGGACGCCGCCCCGCAGATCGCCCAGGCGATGCAGATCCCGCAGGTGCCGCTGATGCTGGTGGTCCTCGACGGCCGCCCGGCCACGCAGCCGATCCCCGGCGCCGCCCCGATCGACGACATCCGCGCCCTCTTCAACCAGCTCGCCCAGCAGCTGACCGCGCAGGGCTTCAGCGGCCGGCACCAGCCCCTCGCCTCGGGTGGCGGTGCGCCGGAGGAGGGCGAGGAGCCCCCGGTCGACCCGCGCTACGCGCCCGCCCAGGACGCGCTGGCCGCCGGCGACATCGACGGCGCCGTGGCGGAGTACCAGAAGCTGGTCACCGGCAACCCCGCCGACGCCGAGGCCGCCGCCGGCCTGGCCATGGCCAAGTTGCTCCAGCGCACCCAGGGCGTGGACCTCAATGCGGCCCGCGCGGCCGCGGCAGCCGACGCGGCGGACGTCGACGCGCAGATCATGGTCGCCGACCTCGACCTGCTCGGCGGCCACGTCGAGGACGCCTTCGCGCGCCTCGTCGAGCTGGTCCGGCGCAGCGTCGACAAGGACCGCGACCGGGCGCGCGAGCACCTGATCGGCCTGTTCGCCGCGGTCGGCAGCGAGGACCCGCGCGTGCAGAAGGGCCGTCAGGCGCTGGCCTCGGCGCTCTTCTGAGGCCCGCGTGGCTCCTGCCGCGGCCCCCGCGCTCGGCGTGGGGCGGGGCGTCGGCTACCTCGCCCGCGGGCTCGCCCTGTGGGGCCGTCGCCCGGGCCTGATGCTGCTCGGCGTCGTGCCCGCCGTCGTGGTGGCGGTGGCGATGGCGCTGGTCCTGGTCGGGCTGCTGCTGTGGCTCGACGACGCGGTCGCCTGGGCCACGCCGTTCGCCGACGGCTGGGACCCGGCGCTGCGGTCGGGCCTGCGGATCGGCCTCTACCTGGTCGGCCTGGTCGGCGCCGCCTACCTCGGCGTCATCGCCTTCACCGGGCTCACCCTGGCCCTCGGAGACCCGTTCTACGAGCGGATCTGGGCCGAGGTGGAGCGGATGCTGGGCGGCGACGTCCCGGCGGCCGGCGTCGGGTGGTGGCGCGGCGCGCGCGACGGCCTGACGCTGGCGGCGCTCGGCGTCGCGGTCGCGGTCGGCGTCTTCCTGGTCGGGCTGCTGCCCGTGGTCGGCACGGTCGCGGGGTCGGTGGCCGGCCTGGTCGTGGCCGGCCGGCTGCTCGCCCGCGAGCTCGTCTCGCGGCCGCTCGAGGCGCGCGGGATGGACCGGGCCGCGCAGTCGGCACTGCTGCGCGGGCACGGCGGCGCGCTGGTCGGCTTCGGGGTCGCCGTCCAGGCCTGCTTCCTGGTGCCGCTCGGCGGCATCCTGGTGATGCCGGCGGCCGTGGCGGGGGCGACGATGCTGGCGCGCGACGTGCTGGACGCGCGAGTCGGCAGAAACTGACCGTCGTCGAGCGCGAGTCGGCAGAAACTTTCTGCCGACTCGGCGACCGCGGGGCGAGTTTGTGCCGACTCGGCGTCAGGGGCGATCGAGGGCAGCGAAGGCACCGAGCACGGCGGCGACCGCGGGGGAGTCGCCCATGGTGCGCCGGTGCAGCGCGTCCACCAGGCGGGTGGGCACCGGGTCGCGCACCTCGACCGCGACCAGGTCGGGGCCGAGCGGCGCGCGGCCGAGGCGGGGGACGAGCGCGACGCCGAGGCCGGCCGCGGCCAGGGCCAGGTGGGACTCGAACTCGCCCGAGACGTGCGCGACGCGCGGCGGGCGTCCGGTGCCGTCGTACATCCGGTGCAGCCACTGGCGGCAGATGGTGCCCTCGGGCGTCGCGATCCACGGGACGTCGACGAGGTCGTGCGGGGTCACCGTGCCGGCGCGGGCGAGCGGGTGCTCGCGGTGCACGATCAGGTCGGCGACGTCGCGGGCCACGGGCGTGCTGACCAGGTGCTCCGGCACCGCCAGCGGTACGCCGCCCCACCGGTGCACGATCCCGAGCTCGGCCTGCCCGGCGGCGACGAGGTCGACGGTGTCCCACGGCTCGCGCTCGTCGAGCACGAGCTCGAGATCGGGGTACGCCGCCGCGAGGTCCCGGACGACGGGCGCGACCAGGCCGCGGATGGCGGTCGAGAACGCCGCGAGCCGGAACCGTCCCGCGACCGCGCCGGTGCGGCGCTGCAGCCCGGCCTCGACCTCCTCCAGGTCGGCGAGCAGCCGGGCGCCCGCGTCGACGAGGTGCTGGCCGTGGCTGGTCAGCATCACGCCGCGGCCCACCCGCTCGAGGAGCGGTACCCCGGTCTGCCGCTCCAGCCGCTTGACCTGCTGGGAGACCGCGCTCGGGGTGAAGCCGGTGGCGCGGGCCGCGGCGACCACCGAGCCCTCGGCGGCGACGGCGCGCAGTGCGGCCAGCGCATCCAGATCGATCATGCAGCAACGCTACATGGAACGGCACACAACTATTCGCTGGTGCTTCATGGATCGGCCGGGGGAGGGTGGTCGCGTGAACCGACGCGACACCCTCCTGGCCGCCCTCGTCGCCACCGTGTGGGGCTTCAACTTCGTGGTCATCGACTGGGGGATGGGCGACGTGCCGCCGCTGCTCTTCCTTGCGGTGCGGTTCGTCGTCGTGCTGGTGCCCGCGATCTTCCTGGTCCCGCGCCCGCCGGTCGCCTGGCGCACGATCCTCGCCGTCGGCGCGTTCATGTCGCTGGGCCAGTTCGGCTTCCTCTACGTCTCGATCCACGCCGGCATGCCCGCCGGGCTGGCCGGGCTGGTGCTGCAGGCCCAGGTGGTGCTGACCATCCTGATCGCAGCGTTCGCGCTCGGCGAGCGGCCCACCCGCCGCCAGGCGCTCGGCGTCCTGCTGGGCGCCGCCGGGCTGCTGGTGGTGGCGCTGGGACGCGGCGGCCACGTGCCGCTGGTCGCGCTCGGCCTGTGCCTGACCGCGGCCCTGATGTGGGCGATCGGCAACGTCGTCTCCCGCGCCTCGGGGGCGCCCGGCGGGCTGGCGCTCACCGTCTGGTCGGCCCTCGTCGTGCCGGTGCCGCTCGCGCTGCTCTCGCTGGTCCTCGACGGCCCGGGCGCGTTCGGGGACGCGGTCGCGGCGTTCGGCTGGCGCGCGGCGGTCTCGACGCTCTACACCGCGGTGCTGGCCTCGCTGGTCGGCTACGGGATCTTCAACGGCCTGCTGTCGCGGCACCCGTCGGCCGCGGTGGTGCCGTGGGTGCTGCTGGTGCCGCCGGTGGCGATGGGCTCGGCGTGGCTGCTGCTCGGCGAGCGGCCGTCGGTCGGGGAGCTGCTCGGCGGCGCCGTGCTGGTGCTGGGCGTGCTGGTCGCGCTGCGGCAGCCCCGTGCCGCGGCGGCGACGGCCGGGTCGGCAGCGGCGGCAGTGACAGCGGCGACAGCGGCGCCGTCAGCGACCGGACTCGGTGTAGGTGGTGCCGGTGCCGGCGAGGGAGGCGAGCGCGGCCCGGATCCGGCGGGCGGTGAAGTCGGCCGCGAGCTCGTCGACCTCGTCGAGGGTGCAGAACGCCGCTGACCGGATCTCCCGCTCCTGCGGCACCACCGCGTCGATGAGCGACTCCGGGTGCGCGCCGCCGTCGAAGACCAGGCCGACGGCGTCGTCCCAGCCGCCCCACGGCGGCATCCAGTCGGTCAGCAGCAGCCGGCCCGGCTCGACGGTCAGCCCCAGCTCCTCGGTGACCTCGCGGCCCACCGCCAGCTGCGGCGACTCGTTCACCTCGACCACGCCGCCGGGCAGGTCCCAGTCGGCCTTGTAGGTGAGCCGGCAGAGCAGCACCCGCGGCTCCGCGTCCCGCCCGGCCGCGTCGTCGCGGATCAGCATCTGCGCGATCGCGCGCTTGCGGGGCAGGAAGGAGTTGAGCAGCGCCCGGAACCCGCCCGGCTCGTTGAGCGCGGCGTCGTCGGAGAGCCGCGCGTAGACCACGAGGTCGCCGTCGCGGCGCCGCTCGACGCCCTCGCGGCGCAGGCCCGACCACGTCGCGATCCGCTGCGCGGTGTCGTCGCCGGCGCGGACCTTCGCCTCGACGCGGTGGTGGTGGACCAGCGCGGCGGCCACCTCGCGGCGCACCACGTCGACCGCCGCCTGCCACCCCCGGGCGGTGAGGTCCGAGGTCCAGGCGATCCGGACCACCCCGTCCTCGACCTTGCTGAGGTGGGTGTGGGGCTGCTCGGGCACGGCTCCCACCCTAGGAGACGGCACTAGGCGGGTCGCAGCCAGAGCACCGCGAGCGGCGGCAGCACCACGGTCGCGTACGCCGGGCTGCCGCCCGGGGCTCCTGCCTCCATCGGCCCCGCCGCCACCGCCTCCACCCGGCCGAGGTTGCCGACCCCGGAGCCGCCGTAGGCCGCGGCGTCGGTGTTCAGCACCTCCGTCCAGGCGCCCGCGCGCGGCAGCCCGAGCCGGTAGCCCTCGTGCGGGACGGCCGCGAAGTTGGCCACGCAGACCAGCGGCTCCCCGGCGTCGTCGTACCGGATGAAGGAGAAGGTGTTGTGGCCGGCGTCGTTGGCGTCGATCCAGACGAAGCCGCCCGGGTCGTTGTCGCGGCGCCACAGGGGCGGGGCGTCGGCGTACGCGCGGTTGAGGTCGCGCAGCAGGTCGCGGTTGCCGCGGTGCTCGGGGTACTGCAGCAGCCACCAGTCCAGCTCGCCGGCCTCGGCCCACTCCGACGACTGCGCGAGCTCGGTGCCCATGAAGACCAGCTGCTTGCCCGGGTGGGCCCACATCCAGGCCAGGTGGGCGCGCAGGTTCGCGTGCTGCTGCCACCGGTCGCCGGGCATCTTGCGCAGCAGCGACCCCTTGCCGTGCACCACCTCGTCGTGGCTGAGCGGGAGCACGTAGTTCTCCGCGTGCGCGTAGACGAGGGTGAAGGTCATCTCGCCGTGGTGGTAGGAGCGGTGCACGGGCTCGCGCTGCAGGTAGGTGAGCGTGTCGTGCATCCAGCCCATGTTCCACTTGAAGCCGAAGCCCAGACCGCCGGCCGACGTCGGCGCGGTGACGCCGGGCCAGGCCGTGGACTCCTCGGCGATGGTGACCACGCCGGGGGAGCGCTTGTAGACGGTCGCGTTGAGCTCCTGGAGGAACTGCACGGCCTCGAGGTTCTCCCGGCCGCCGTGGACGTTCGGCGTCCACTCGCCGTCGGGGCGGGCGTAGTCCAGGTAGAGCATCGAGGCGACGCCGTCCACGCGCAGGCCGTCGGCGTGGAACTCCTCGACCCAGTACAGGGCGTTGGCGACCAGGAAGTTGCGGACCTCCGGGCGGCCGAAGTCGAAGATGTGGGAGCCCCACTCGGTGTGCCAGCCGCGCTGCGGGTCGGGGTGCTCGTACAGCGCCGTGCCGTCGAACCGGACCAGCGCCCACTCGTCGGTCGCGAAGTGGCCGGGCACCCAGTCCAGGATCACGCCGATCCCGGCGCGGTGCAGGGCGTCGATGAGCCGGCGCAGGCCGTCCGGGTCGCCGAACCGCGAGTCGGCCGCGTAGTAGGAGGTGACGTGGTAGCCCCACGAGCCTCCGAACGGATGCTGCATCACCGGCATCAGCTCGACGTGGGTGAAGCCCAGGTCGGCCAGGTAGCCCGGCAGCTCGGCGGCCAGCTCGTCGTAGCTCCACAGGGTGCCGTCGGGGTGCCGCTTCCAGGACGCCAGGTGCATCTCGTAGACCGACATCGGCTCGAACACGGCGGTCCTCGACCCGCGGGCCGCGATCCACTCGTCGTCGGTCCACACGTGCTCGGAGGCGAACACCCGCGACGCGCGGGCCGGCGGCACCTCGGCCCACGCCGCGAACGGGTCGGCCTTGTAGCGCCACACCCCGTCCGCGCCGTGGACCAGGAACTGGTAGCCGGTGCCGGAGCCGACGCCCGGCACGAAGGTCTCCCAGACGCCCGGGCCGTGCGGGCCGGCCAGCGGGTGGGCGTTGCCGTCCCAGCCGTTGAAGTCGCCGGCGACGCTGACCGCCTGCGCGTTCGGCGCCCAGACGGCGAAGGCGGTGCCGCTCACGGGCTCGCCGGTGGTGGGGTGCGGGACCGTCCGGACACGGGCACCGAGGACCTGCCACAGCTGTTCGTGGCGACCCTCGCTGACCAGGTGCAGGTCGATCTCGCCGAGGACCGGACCGAAGGCGCTGCTCTCTGGTTGTGGCATCCCGCCGAGTCTAGCCAGCGTGGGTTCGAGCGGGTGGGTGTTCGCGGGCGCTACCCGGCCGCCGGGGCGTCGGCGCGGGTGTGCGCCGCGATCCAGCCGACCACGTCCGTGGTCACCTCGTCGCGGTTGGTCTCGTTGAAGACCTCGTGACGGGCCTCGGGATAGACGGTGACGGTGACGTCGGCCAGGCCGGCGTCGCGGTACCGCTGGCCCAGCAGCTCCACGAGCTGGCCGCCGCCCGAGAGCGGGTCGGCCGACCCGGACGCGATCAGGATCGGCAGGTCGCCGTCGATCCCGGCCAGCGCCGCGGGGTCGGCGAGGCGGGCGGCGGGTGCGAAGAGCGCCGGCACGGTGTCCGCCGGGAGGTCGAAGCCGCAGAGCGGGTCCGCGACGTAGAGGTCCACCTCGGCCTCGTCCCGGGAGAGCCACTCGTAGCCGGTGCGGTGCTCGAACCCGGCGTTGAACGCCTCCAGCCCGGCCGGTTCGGGGGCCTCGGCCATGGCGGCGCCCAGCACGTCGAGGGCGGTGGACCCGGTCAGCACCACGCCGGCGTACTGCGCCGAGTGGTCCAGCAGCGCGGCCTGGGCGGCGAACGAGCCCATCGAGTGGGCGACCAGGAACAGCGGCAGGCCGGGGTGGGTGGCGGCCAGCTCGGCGCCGTACGCCGCCAGGTCGGCGATCAGCCCGTCGAAACCGGCCGCGCCGAAGTCGCCGGGGGCGCCGTCGATCGACCGGCCGTGGCCGCGGTGGTCGGTGGCGAAGACCAGGTAGCCGGCCGCGTTGAGGGCCCCGGCCAGCCGGTCGTAGCGGGGGGCGTGCTCGGCCAGGCCGTGGGCGATCTGGACGACCCCGCGCGGGTCGTCGACGTGGTCCCAGGCGTAGGTGGCGAGCGGCAGCCGGTCGACGGGGGAGACGAAGGTTCCTGTGGTGTACGTCACGTCCCCGATGGTGCCATGGCATCGCGCCTACGATCGGCGGTGTGACCGTCGCGGACCGGATCCTCGCCCCGACCCAGTCGTTCACCCGGTGGGGGCTGGGCCACGCGCTGCCCCGCACCGCGATGGCCGGCAGGGCCCGGCGCGGCGACCTGCAGGCGATGGCGATGCAGGCCAGCCGCTCGTCCCAGGACCTGCCGCTGGCGCTCTTCGACGACATCCGCGCGGCCGGCCCGTTCTACCGCGGCCACTTCGCCTGGACCACCGGCCGGCACGCGGTGGTCCGCGAGACGCTGACCAGTCCCGACGTCCAGGTCGGGATCGGGCTGCCGACGGACGCGCCGCTGGCCCGCCTGTTCCGGTGGGCCGCCGCCTCGGCGCCGATGGGGCCGCTGGTGCCGCCGTCGCTGCTGGCCACCGAGCCGCCCGACCACACCCGGATGCGCAAGCTGGTCACGCGCGTGTTCACGGTGCGCGCCGTGCAGCGGCTGCAGGTGCGCACCGAGGAGATCGCGGGCGAGCTGCTGGACGACCTGGGCGAGCTGGGGACGGGGGCCGACGGGCCGGTCGACCTGGTCGACGCCTACGCGGCCGCGCTGCCGGTGACGGTGATCTGCGAGGTCCTCGGCGTCCCGGCGCACGAGCGCGGCGTCGTACGGCACTTCGGGACGATGGCCGCGCCGAGCCTCGACATGGGGCTGGCGCTGCCGACGTTCGTCCGCGTCGAGCGTGCGCTGCGGGAGTTCGACGCCTGGCTGCGCGACCACGTCGAGGCGGTCCGCCGCTCGCCCGGCGAGGATCTGCTCAGCCAGCTCGTCGCCGCGCGCGACGAGGACGGCGCGACCCTCTCCGACGACGAGCTGATCGCCACCGCCGGGCTCGTGCTCGCGGCCGGCTTCGAGACCACCGTCAACCTGATCGGCAACGGCATCGCGCTGCTCGCCGAGCACCCCGACCAGCGTCGCGCGCTGGTGGCGGGGGAGGCGTCCTGGGGTGGGGCGGTCGACGAGGTGCTGCGCTACGACCCGCCGGTGCTGCTGACCGGCCGCACGGTCGCCCGGGACACGGAGATCGCCGGCACGCGGCTGCGTCGCGGTGCCGTGGTGACCACGGTGCTGGCCGCCGCCAACCGCGACCCCGAGGTCTTCGCCGACCCGCATCGCTTCGACGTGACGCGGGAGAACGCGGCGGAGCACCTGTCGTTCTCCGGCGGCCGCCACTACTGCCTGGGTGCCGCGCTGGCCAGGATGGAGGGCGAGGTGGCGCTCAGGGCGTTGCACGAGCGCTTCCCGGACCTCGCCGTGGCGCCGGGCGCCGAGCGGCGGCACACGCGGATCCTCCGGGGGTACGAGCGGCTGCCCGTGGTGCTGCCGGTGCCGCAGCGCTGAGGCGGCCGCCGCGGGGAGGTCCCTCCCTGCTCGGCTGCGTGGGGTCGTGTGCCTCACGCCCCGGCATGGAGGGTTCTCAGGCACACGACCCCGCCCCGGCGGCGGGGCGCCGGCACCCCAGCCGCGTCAGGCCATCTCGGGCACGTGCAGGTGCGCGTAGGCCAGGTCGTACTCGTGCACCTCGGCCACACCGCCACCGGTCTCGGCGGCGACGCCGGCGCGCAGCTGGTCCGCCATCGCCCGGCTGGCCTCCATCGCGGTGTGCGACTCCCAGACCGTCGTCGCGCAGCCCACGGAGTCGGCCCGGTTGACCAGCACGCTCACGCTGCAGAAGCCGTCGGACTCCTCCAGCGCGGGCAGCACGCCGACCCGGAACATCTCCAGCATCGCGTCGGCGTCGCCCTCCATCCAGGTGACCCGGCAGCAGGCGCCGTGGTGGGAGCGGTGCATGACCGCGATCTCCCACTCGTCCATCTCCATGGTCGCGCCGAGGATGTCGCGCCCGCGGTCGCGGATGGGGCGCAGCGCCGCGTCGCCGGCGTGCATCGACTCCTCGGAGTCCCAGGAGCTCGTGGCGATGCACTGCCCGGACTGCCGGTCGACCAGCATCGACAGGCCGCGGCAGCCCTCGATCCTCTCGAGCGCCGGCCACGCCTCGTTCTTGACGAAGTTGATGCCCGCGTCGATGTTGCCGGGCCTGCCGTGGAACGTCGTGGAGCGTGCGAACACGGCCCTCTCCTCTCGGACGGGGCAGTGCCCGGCAGGCACCGCCGGTCCTTCCTGTCTACTCGCCTCGGCCCCCGCGCGCCAGGGTCCGAACGGTTCGGCCGCCGGTCCCGCGCGGCGGGGATCAGGCCGGCACCGGCGGTGCGCCCGGCAGGTCCACCCGATCCCGGAAGGCGGGGCCGCGCCGGGCGAAGGTCCCGGGCGTGACCCCGTGCGCGCGGCGGAACGCGCGGTTGAACGCCGCCTCGGAGCGGTAGCCGACCCGCTCGGCGACGCGGGCCAGCGGGAGGTCCTCCTCCGCCACCAGGCGGGCGGCGACGTCCATCCGCCAGGCGGTCACGTACGCCATCGGCGGCTCGCCCAGCAGGTCGCGGAAGCGGGCCGCGAAGGCGGATCGGGACATCCCGGCCCCCGCGGCCAGCGAGGCCAGCGTCCAGGGTGCGCCGGGGTCGGCGTGGAAGGCGGCCAGCGCCCGCCCGAGCAGGGGGTCGCGCAGGCCGGCGACCCAGCCCCGGTCCGGCGCCTCCGACTCCAGCCACGAGCGGACGGCCCGGACCACGAGCACGTCGGCCAACCGGGCGGTGACCACGTCGCTGCCGACCCGGGCGCTGCGGGACTCCTCCGCGATCACCTCGAACGCGGCCCGCACCCACGCCGCGTCCGAGCCGCGGCCCGCGGCCAGCACCGGCGGCAGGGCGCTCACCAGCCGGGCCACGCCGAGCCCGGAGAAGCCGACCGCGCCGCAGACCAGCTCGGTCGTGGGGCCGGGCCCCGGGACCCGGATCCGCTCGTACCGCTCGCCGAGCTCCTCGCGGGGCAGGTCGAACAGCGGGGTCGCGTGGCTGCCGGCCGCGTCGCGGATCGTGTGCCCCGTGCCGTGCGGGACCAGTACGACGTCGCCGGCCGCCATCGGCGTCGTCTCGCCGTCCACCTCGAGGACGAGGCCGCCCCGGGTGACCAGGTGGAAGACGAGGATGCCGGGCATCGGTGGCATGTCGATGCCCCAGGGGGCGGCCAGCTCGGAGACGGCGTAGAAGACACCGCTCATCCCGAAGCCGTGCAGCGTCTCGCTGAGGACGTCCCTCGCCATGCTCCCCAGTCTGCGCCCGTGTGGACGATCGAGCAAGAAGGGCGGTCGCACGGGCATTGAGCGTCCACGGCTCGCCGCGGACGCTGGAACCAGCCCGGAACAGCTCCGGGCACGGGCTCCAGGAGGAGACATGAAGGTTCTGGTGGTAGGAGCGAGCAGGGGCACGGGTGCCCGGATCGTCGCCGAGCTCGCGCGACGCGGACACCTGGTGACCGCCTACTCGCGGGGCGCGGGCGAGGCCGACCGGCCCGAGGGCGTCCGCCCCGTCGCGGGCGACGTGCTCGACCCCGACGCGCTCGGCAAGGCGATGGTCGGCCAGGACGCCGTCGTGGTGGCGCTCGGCATCTCCGACAACCCGTTCCGGGTGCGGCTGACCCGGCGGGCGTCCTCGCCCCTGGACGTCCGCTCGCGGGGCACCCGGGCGGTGGTCGACGCGATGGCCGAGCACGGGGTACGGCGCCTGGTGGTGCAGTCGACGTACGGGATCGGCGAGACGTACGCACACCTCCCGCTCGCGCTCAAGGCGTTCTTCACCCTCGCGATCCGCCCGCAGGTCGACGACCACGAGCGGCAGGAGCGGCTGGTGCGGGGGAGCGGGCTGGACTGGACGATCCTGCGCCCGGTGGTGCTGAACGACGAGGAGACGACCGCGCCGGTGTGGGTCGGCACCGACGACCGGGTGGCGACGATGAGCATCTCGCGCCACCAGGTCGCGCGGGTCGCGGCCGACGCCCTCGAGGGCACCGACGCCGTCGGCCGGGTGCTCAGCCTCTCCGCTGTCGCGGCGGGCTGAGCACCCGGCCGGCCGGGGTCACGGGAGCAGGTGCTCCAGGACCCGGGCCATCACGGTGTCGCGCTCCGGCTGGGTGCTGATCGCCTCGAACCCGAACCCGGCCAGCAGGGAGTGCGGTGTCGAGATGACCGCCCCCACCGGGAACCCGGAGGCGTCCGTGACCACCCAGTTGTTGGCGTTCGGCGCACTGCCCTCGGGAGGACCGCTCGCCTCCCAGCCGCCGGTGTCACCACCCTCGAACGACGTCGAGGTGCCGTCCGGCAGCGTGACGTCGTCGACGAAGACGCCCAGGTTCTGGGTGCCCCAGTCGCTGATGTAGGAGATGGCGACCTGCACCGTCTCCCCGGCGAACGCCGACAGGTCGATCGACCACTCCTGCCAGCCACCGGAGTTCCCGCTAGCCGCGTTCCACTCGCCCGTGGTGCCGGTGGGCGAGCAGGTCCCGTCGCCGTTGACGGTCTGGTAGGCGTCGAGCTGCGGGTGCAGCTGCGCGGCCCAGCCGGACGGGCAGCTCAGGCCTGTGCCCTGCGACGTGTGGCCGTTGGCGTCGGGCAGCGTGGTCCAGGTCCCGTCGGGACGCTGCACCTCCACGGCCAGGTAGTCCCAGTCGGCCTCCGTGTCGTAGGAGGTCCAGAACGACAGGTCGCCGCCCGCCGCCGGCACGTCCACCGACCGGCTCAGCTGCTTGTACGTCACGTCCGCGATCTGGGAGTAGACGTAGCCGTCGCCGGTGTGCGGGTCGAACGGCCCGCCCGGCTTGTCGTAGCGGGCCACCGGCGCGCTCTCGAACTGCGGGTAGTCGCTGACCGGCAGCACGCCGCTGGTGGCGATGAAGGAGGAGGTCAGGGTCTGGTTCGCCGCCCCGTCACCACCGTTGATGGCCCAGGTGAGCGCCGTGAACGGGTCACCGATGCCGTTGACGCCGTAGGCATCGCCGTTCGCGTCGAGGCCGTCGCCCGGTACGGCGAGGTAGCCGCCGAACCAGTACTGCAGCACGTCGTTCGTCCCGTCGCCCACACCGTTCAACGGCGCGCAGCGCCGCGGGTCGTAGTCGGGGTTCAGGACCCCGCCGACGCGGCAGGGGCCCTCGCCCTTCGGGTCGTACAGCTGGCTCCCGACGTTGCCGGTGTACTGCTCGCCGGCCCAGTCGCCGGTGAAGAACGCCCGCCCGCCCTCGTCGAGGTAGGAGCGGAAGTTGAGCATCTCGTCCTGCGCCAGCCGGTCGGCGTTGCCGCCGGTCCAGCCCGGCTTCCGGGTCACGACGTCGTCGCCGGAGTACCAGATGACGCCGTCGTAGTGGCCGAGCACGCCCAGGTCGTCCGGGGCGGCGCGGCCCATCGCGTCGACGTCGTACACGTCGGCGGTGATGCCGTTGTTCGCCAGCGCGTCCAGGTAGTAGTCGAGGTAGTGCGGGCCGGCCGCCTGGTTGGGCGAGGCGCCGGAGTAGTCCTCCGAGGCGACCACCAGCACGCTGCTGCCGGACTCGGCGACCGCGTCGTAGGTGAAGGAGTCGCTGGTCTCGCCGCCACCCTCGAACCAGACCTCGACGCTGTCGCCGGGGTCGGTGCCCGTCACCGTGCCGCGCAGCTGGTGGTAGTAGACCGACGGGGGCTGGTACCGGCCCGCGCTCTTCCACTCGCTCGTCGGTGCGCTCTGGGCGGGACCACCGTTGATCGAGTACTTCAGCGTCACCGGGCCCAGGGACCGCTGGGCCAGCACCTGGACCGGCTGCGGGTCGCCGTAGGAGTAGGGGAAGGTGAAGTTCGCGCCGGGCAGGCCGTCCTTGTAGGCGTCCTCGCTCTTCAGGTAGAAGGGCTTGGTCTCGATGCCCAGCACCGACTTCGGGTTGGCCGGGTCGGCGGCCGAGTCGGCGACCGAGCGGGCGAACGGCAGGTTCCGCTGGAACTCGGCCTCGACCAGCGCCGGGTCGTCGGGGAACACGAAGCCGCAGGTCGGGCACCCGGGCGACAGCTCCGGTGTCCAGGTCAGCGCGCCCGCCTCGGCGTGCCCGTAGTCGTTCTCCTCACCGTTGGTGCTGTAGAGGACGTCCGAGCTGAGGCCGGGGTGGTAGCCCTCGATGGCCGGGGTGTCCAGGTTGCCGGAGAGCGCGTAGTAGATCGGGTCGTCCATCGTGGGGGAGCCGATCTGCCAGCCCTCGGGGTAGAGCAGCCACTCGCCGTTGGAGTGGTAGTTGACCTGGAACTCGGCCTTCGACAGGTCGAGCAGCTTCATCATCGCCTGGGTCTCGGGCTCCGAGGCGGCCGACGGACCGCGGTAGGTCTGGCTCGAGGGGATCGAGGAGGAGCCCTCCTCGTCGTAGCCCCAGTGCTCGGGGTAGTTGCGGTTCGGGTCGACGCCGTCGGCACCCGTGACCTGGCCGTCTCCGTCGTTGTCGCGCAGGTTCTTGCGCCACAGCCGGTGGCCCTCGGTGAACGTGTACTGGTAGCCGTCGGGGTTCATCACCGGGAAGAACCACAGCTCGGTGGAGCGCAGCAGCCGCTTGATCGACTGGTCGTTCTTCAGCCAGCCGTTGAGGTAGTGGACCATCAGCCGCCGGTCGATCTCCGGCGCGATCCACTCGCGGGCGTGCTGGGTGGCGCTGTAGATGACCGCCGGGCGCCTGCCGTCGGCGATGCCGCGGGCGCCCTGGGTCACCTTGAGCGCCAGGAGGTCGCGCCCCTGCTCGGTGGTGCCGAGCTTCACCAGCTTGGTGATCTGGGGGTACTTCTTCGCAGCGTCGCGCAGGATCTCCTCGTAGCCGCCGGGGCCGTCGTAGTCGCGCCACACGGTGTAGCCGCTCTCGGCCTGCGACTCCGCGTACTCGCGGACCGTCTTGCCGTTGACCTTGGTGAGCTTCGGCTGGACTCCCTGGGCGCGCAGCTTGTCCCGCCCCGCCGCGTCGAGCACCAGGTCGACCTCGAAGCCGTTCCCCTTCTGGCGTACCTGGGTGACGTCCACGCCGGCGGCGTTCAGCTCCTGCAGCTGAGCGGCCGAGACCTTGGCGTGGTACGCGTCGAGCGCCCCGTCATCGCCTCCCGGTGCCGCGGACGCCGTCGGTGGTGGGGCCGCGAGTGCGGCGGTGGCGAGAAGGACGGCGGCTGACACCGCGGTCGCGAGGGCTCTGTGCATGAATCGACTCCCAACGTTGCGAGTAATTCGGACCAAGCGCGGGAGCACTGCTGCCGAACGTAGGGCACCCGTGCGGTCGGTGCCAAGGAGTGTCCTTCTGGCGCCCCGCGTGGTAGTTGGCCCCGCTAGCCTCGGGCGCATGAGCGCCGACCAGATGGCTGCGACGCAGGGCGTCGAGTTTCCGTTGACCGGTGAGCCCGGCACGCAGCGGCGGAGCACGACGACGTTCGGCCGGACCGTGGTCGCGGCGGCGCTCGACGGCGTCGACCCCGTCGGCGCCGCCGCGGCGGCCCGCGAGACCTCCTGGCGCTCCGGCTACCTGGCGCACTTCGGGCGCCTGGTCGAGGCCGGCCTGGTCGGTCCGGACGCCGCGGTGAGGATCGCCCGCCAGGGCGCCGACGCGATCGCCGGCGGGATGAGGTGGGTCGAGGACGGCCGCGAGATGGCCCTGGCCGACGCGCCGCAGTCGACTGGAGCCGCCCACGAGACGGTCGAGGTGAGCGGCGGTTCCCCGCCGGCAGCCCGGCTCGAGCTGCCGTACCGCGGGGAGCTGCTGTCCGGGGATCGCCTGACGGCCCAGCTCGACGCGTGGGTGTCCGCGGGCGTCGTCGAGCCGTCGGTGGCGGCGTCGGTCGCGGACGTCGCGGCCCATCCGGAGTGGCTGCGGTTGCCCGGTCGCACCCTGGTCGCGCTCGGCGTGGGCTCGGAGGTCGGCCCCGCGTCGGTCTTCCTCCGGTGGGGCGCGACGGTCGCGGGAGTCGACCTTCCCCGCCCCGACATCTGGCAGCGGGTGCTGGCGGACGCGAGCGAGGGTGCCGGCACCCTGCTGGTGCCGGCGCGGCGCGGGGATGCGCCCCTGGCCGAGCGGGCGGGCATCGACCTGCTCGCCGAGATGCCCTCGGTCGCCGCCTGGATCTCCGCGCTCGACGGGCCGTTGGTGCTCGGCAACTACCTCTACGCCGACGGCGGCCTCAACGTCCGCGTCTCCGCCGCGTCCGACGAGGTGGCGTCCCGGGTCCGGGAGCGCCACGCGGACCTCGTCCTCGCCTACCTCGCCACCCCGACCGACGTGTTCGCGGTGCCGGGGGAGGCCGTGGCCGCGTCGGTCGCGGCGTACGAGGGCCGCTCGCGACTCTCGAAGGTCCCCGGTCGCGGCCTGCGCGCGCTCAGCGGTGGCCGGCTGCTGCGTCGGGCCTACCTGCCCGGCGCCGAGCCCGGCCTGTGCGACGCGCTGGTGCCGCAGCAGGGCCCCAACTACGCACTCGGGAAGCGCCTGCACCGTTGGCGCGCCGTCGTGGAGGCGGCCGAGGGACGGCCGGTCTCGATGAACATCGCGCCGCCCACCCGCACCCGGTCGGTGGTCAAGAACCGGGCGCTCGCCGCGGCGTACGCCGGCGCGCACCGGTTCGGGATCGAGGTGTTCGAGCCGGCCACCACGCGGGTGCTGATGGCGGCGCTGCTGGTGCACGACCTGTACGTCGGCCCGCCGGACGTCGGCCATCCGTGGTGGGCCGAGGCGGACCAGGCCTGTCACGGCGGGCTCTGGCGAGCCGCCTACGCGCCCCGTTCCGCGCTCGGGCTGGCGGCCCTCCTGGGGTACGGCGCGAGCCGGGGCTGACCGCCCGCACCCCCGACGGTCGGTCCTCTCCGGGCGGGACGGTCAGGTGCTGAGCCGTTCGCAGGGCTGGCCACAGGCGCCTCGGCGGCGTCCCGCTCGCCGATCCCCTTTGGGGTCCGGGATGTCTGCGTCACAACGACGCGCCGCGCGCGGACGCGAAGCAAGCACAGTCAGCACGCTCAGAAGGAACTTCGCACCCAGCTACCCGTCGCTGTGACGCGCTCGGCTTCTTCGTTGGGGCGCAGGTCCAGCAGGTCGGACAGTGACGGGTCCGCTTCGACCGGGTGGGCGATGCCTACGACGCGGTACGCGGAGGCATCATCGGGGTGCTCGCCGCCGCAGAGGAAACACCAATCGCCTTCGGGTCGAGCGACGTAGAGAACTGGACGTTCGCCAGTGAACACCTCGATGCAGACGTAGGCCTTCAGATTTCGCTCGACGCCGTGCTCTGCGAAACGGTCATTCATGAGCCAAGCCTTGCATCAGACCTGCGCGCCTTTCGAGCGATCCATCGACCGCGGGTCCGGCGGGAGGAGTGGACTCCGGACTCTTGTCGAACCGTCCCAGTCGCCGATCCTGTTGCGGCCACACTTGTCGTACGTCGGATTCTGGTTCGCCTTCCCCGGAAGAATGCTGTCCGACCGGGTGTGACCGCATGTAAAATGCATGCATGGTTGCGCTCCAGATCAGAGACGTCCCGGATGACGTCCGGCAGTCACTCGCTGAGCTCGCTGCCGCCCGGGGGCAGTCGCTGCAGTCCTACCTCCTGACGCTGGTGACCGACGAGGCGCGTCGATCGACCAACCTGGGGCTGCTGCGCCGCTTCGATGCACGCCAGGACGGCTCGCATCTGTCCGCGGCAGACGCCGTCGCGGTCCTCGACGTGGCGCGGGACGAGCGCGACAGCCGTGCTGGTGAGGCCGCGAGCGAACGGTGATCATCGTCGACGCATCAGTCCTGGCGAACGCCTTCACTGACGACGGCCCGATCGGGGACTCCGCGCGGGGTGAGCTCGCTCGGGACCCGCATTGGGCCGGGCCCGAGCACCTGTTGATCGAGTCGTTCTCCGCGATCCGCGGCCGCTGGCTGGGGCGGAAGGTCAGCGACGCCCGCGCGATCGACGCGCTTGCGGCGATCAAGGCGGCGGCGATCGATCTCGTGAGTGCTCGTCCTTTGTTCGATCGCATGTGGGAGTTGCGCGACAACGTCACCGGCTACGACGCCGCCTACCTGGCTCTGGCCGAGTCGTTCGACAGCCCGCTGGTGACGGCCGATGCCCGCCTTACGCGGGTCCCCGGTCTGCTATGCGAGGTTCGGGTCGCTCTACCGCCTGCAGACTAGATCGGCTGACGCCCGTATCACTGACCGATCGGCTTGCGGGTCGCCGTGCGGGCTCATGTAACACGCCGTCCGCCTGACTGGTCGGCCGTCCACGTCTGTAGGAGCCCGCTGCAACGGTCTGGAAGCAACGCCAACGGCCTCGTAGTGCGGCGGACGGCGTGTTGCAGCGGGCCCGGCGCCACCCCCGACCCCGGCTCGAGTCGTGTGCCCCACACACCGGCATTGCGGGTTCTCAGGCACACGACCTACCCGGCCGCTGGCCCGAGCGCGTCCCGAGAGGTCCGTCCGGACCCTCGTCCCGGGACGGGAGCGCCGTGCGGTGCGGCGGGGAGCTCCTTCGTCCGCGGCGGGCGCTCCACCCGACCGGGGCGCGGCCTCGCCTGAACCCGGTATGCCCGCCGACGGTGGGTCTCGGAGCGCTCCATCTGCAGTACGTTGCACCTGTCGTCCGGCAACAGACCTCGGGGTAGGGCCTCCACGGCTCCGCCACAGGGGAGGAGCAGCAATGGTGGGAGAAACGACGACCACTCTCGGCGTGGCGTTCACCAAGCCGGACTGGAAGGCGATGCTCGTGCGCGGCCTCACGGCTGCGGCGATCGGCGTCGCCGTCATGGTCTGGCCCGACATCACTCTGAAGATCCTGGTGATCCTGGTCGGGCTCTGGGCCCTGATCGACGGCATCGGGCTCCTGGTCGCGGCGTTCCGCGCGCCCTCCGGCGCCGCGAAGGGCTTGTTCGGCGTGCTGGGTGTGCTCGCACTCGTCGCGGCGTTCTTCTGCATCTTCCGCCCGGGCGTCGCGGCCAGCACGGTGATCTGGGTGATCGGCGTCTGGCTGCTGATCCGCGGCGTCTTCGAGCTGTTCGCCGCCTTCGGCGGCGCCCTGGGCATGTCGCGCTGGCTCGCGTTCGTCAGTGCCGCGGTCGACCTGGTGCTGGGCATCCTGTTCGTGACGCACCCCGACAAGTCGGCCACCGGGCTGTCCTGGCTGTTCGGGCTGTTCATCCTGATCGGCGGCGCCCTGCTGGTCTGGTTGGCCTTCGTCGCGCGCAAGGGCCCGAGCGACGTCGTGGCCGGCTCCGTGATCGAGGGCTGAGGACCGCCCGCGGGCGGACCGACCGGAGCGGTCGGTCAGTCGGCGCTCCACATCCGGTGCAGCGCCCGGGGCAGCCCCCGCACGCCGCGCTCGGTCAGGCGTCCGCCGGGGTCCAGCACGCCGAGGGCCTGCCAGCGCGGCGTGAGGTCGCGGAGGGCGGCGGTCAGCACCTCCACGAAGCCCTCGGGGTCCTCGATCTCGCCCTCGACGTCGTCGAGGCCGTTGACGTCGGTGAGCACCTCCTCCGGCTCCACCGCGGCGCCGGGGCCACGACGGACGATGCCGAGGGTGAGCCCGAGCCAGTCGGCGTGCTGGAGGGCCGACACCGCAGACAGTGACTCGATGTCGGCGGGGTCCAGGTCCTCGGGTTCGTCGGGGGCGCGGATGGTGGCGGCGACCGCGTCGAGCCAGCGGGCGTCGTCCTCTCCCGCGTCGTCGGCGACGCCGGGGATGCGGTCGGCCAGGTACTCGGCGGCGGCGCGATCGGTGGCCTTCCACTCGTCGTACCAGGCGTCGAGCTCCTCGTCGGTGATCTCCCACTCGTCAGCCATGGGACCAGCGTAAGGAGGGGATCAGTAGAAGGTCCCCTCCTTCGTCTCGGGCTTGCGGCTCGAGTTGCAGCTGACCACCTCGGTGGTGAGGTCGAAGACGGAGGCCCAGAACCACGGCCCGTAGGCGCCCGCGGCGCTCTCGCTCGACTTGGTGGTCGAGGGCTGCTGGAAGATCGTGTCCACCGCGGCCGACGGTGGCGCGGCCCCGCTGCTCGACGCCTTCTGCCACATGGCATACGGCTTCCAGGTCGGGTAGTTGCGCTGACCGTCCGCGGCGGCCGTGCTGATCGACTGGACCGGCCAGTACTGCACGCCGTTGCCGACCCCGAGCGGCAGGCCGCTGTCCACGTCGGTGATGAACGGGAAGAGGTGCGCCCCGCCGGGGGTGCAGAGGAAGGCGTTCGCCGTCTGCCCGGGTGTGTAGCCCGCCGTCCAGAGCTGGTGGGCGTAGCCCTGCCAGATCTGCTGTCGTGTGGAGAGGATGAAGGCGTTCGACAGGTACTCCACGGCGGAGTCCGAGGGCTCCCACAGCGAGGAGGAGGCCGAGTTGGTGGCGACCGTGCCCATGCGTCCCCAGTCGGACAGCATGGTCGCCAGGGAGGTGTCCATGCCCGCCTGCGCGAGCCGGATCGAGTTCTCGACGGCGTTGTCGACCTGGGCGGAGGCGTTCTGCACCTCCTCGTCGAGCACGAGCCAGGACTCGATGTCCGTGAACGTCGACGTCTGCGGACCGTTGACGGTCGTCTGGAACGCGTTGCCGGCGTCGCTGACCAGTCCCGCGAACGCGATCACCGCACCGGCCCCGTCGGTCGCGGTGAAGAAGGTCAGGGCCGCCGCCGCGGCCGCGGCGTAGCCGCCGAACATCTGCCAGGTCCACCCCGAGTAGTTCGTGACGGTGATCGACTGCTGCTGTGCGAAGTAGTCCTGCTGGACGGTGTTGGCCACGTTGTTCATCTGCTGCCAGACGGCGGCCTGGTCGTTGGCGATGGGCGCCTGGATCACGCTGGTGAAGAAGGTCTTCACGGCGTTCCAGGCCGTGAACTCTGCGCTGAGCTGCTGCGTCGCCGCCTCGAAGTCCGACGGGGTGATCAGCGGGTTGGGGTCCGGGAAGACCTGGTCGTACTGGAGGTCGCCGATGGTGTCGTCGAGGCTCAGCGCGGGGTCGTCGTAGTAGTCGGTGCGCAGCGCGAGGGCCACCTGGCGGACCACGCCGACCGACGCCGTGGTCCCCGACGTCGGCGGATTGTCGGCGTCCGTCGCGCAGTCCTGTCCGTCCCACAGCGCGACGCCCTCGACCACGGGTCCCGGGGTCGCCACGCACTGGGCGAGGTACGCCAGCGCGAGCTCCGTGCCCGTCGCCTCGGTGGCGCCGGCGGCCGGGGTCAGCGGCCACTCGACCGGTCCCTGGTAGAGGACCGGGTTCATCTCGGTCTGGTAGGTGCCGGTGGGGTCCGCCTGGCTCGGCACGAACCGGCCGTCGGAACCGCGTCGCAGCTCGCCGGTCAGGTTCCCGGTGCCCGCCGGCAGCGTGGCCGGGTCGGCGGCGGTGTTGACGTAGGCGGAGATGGCCTCGCCGCTCGACTCGAGGCCCTGCCCGCCGACGCCGAGGAACGAGTACGGCTGGTTGTCGTTCACGGCCCGGGCGAAGATGTCCGGCTGGCCGCCGAGCTGCTCGATCCGGTGCAGCACGTCCGCGAAGACGGGGGCCGTCGGCTC
The DNA here is from genome assembly GCF_040191335.1 of Nocardioides sp. YIM 152588. Classification (NCBI taxonomy): domain Bacteria; kingdom Bacillati; phylum Actinomycetota; class Actinomycetes; order Propionibacteriales; family Nocardioidaceae; genus Nocardioides; species Nocardioides sp. YIM 152588. Next base: position 34,874 of record NZ_JBEGDJ010000022.1, read on the forward strand.
GGAGGTGTAGCCGGACATCTGCCCGAGGGACGTGATCACGACGCCGTCGCCCGCGTTGACGGCGCCGGTCAGCTGGTCGTTCACCGAGACCCAGTCGATCGCGGGGGTGTCGGGGGTCCACTTGTGGGAGGAGACGACCTCCAGCGTGTAGGGGTCGAACGTCACCACGCCCAGGCCGCCTCCGGTGCCGCCGACCGTGGAGAAGGTCGCCACCTTCGTGGTGGTGTAGGTGCCGGTCGTCCCGGGCGTGCCGTCGCCGGGGGTGTACTCGCGCCAGTTGACGGCGACGTCGGTCCCGACGAGCTCCCGCGTCTCGAAGCCGACGACGTCGGGGAAGGTGAACGTCCGCTTCCCCTGGGTGAGCCCACCGGAGTCGATGTAGGCGGAGTCCTTCAGGTACCCGTCGAGCGAGCCGGCCGGGTTCGCGACCCCGTCCGTGGTGCCGAGCTGCCTGCCGAAGTTGTGCCAGGCCTTGCCGGTGACCATGCCCGGCACCCCGATGATCGAGAACGGGCCCGGCACCTCGGCCACCGTGGAGCCGTACGCCGGCATGCCGATCTGCGTCACGGCGGTGGAGAAGTCGTCGACGTCGGACACCTGGGCGGTCGCGTCGAGGGTGATGACGACCAGGTAGCCGTCGCCGGAGTAGTCGCTCACCTTCACCGCCATCGGCTCCAGGTCCGACGGGGAGTAGGTGTCGTTGAACAGGGGCTCCAGCGTCTCCCGGTCGAGGACCAGCAGCTGCACCTCGCCCGACGCGCCCGAGTGGAACAGGCACGAGGTGTCCGTGGTGCTGCCGCAGCCCCACGACGAGGCCACCTCGATGCCGGGCGTCCCGCCCGGGGAGGGCAGGGTGTGGATCTCGGCGTTGGGCACCGGGTCGGCGGTGACGGTGACCAGGTCGGTGCTGGACGCCCCGCCCGGCGAGGTCGTCGTCAGCCGGACCAGGTAGCGCCCCGGCAGGTCCGTGCGCAGTCGTGGCGTCGCGGAGCCGGCGCCCGTCGGCGACGCCGAGCTGCCCTCCGGGGACCGGACCACCTCCCACCGGTACGTCAGCCCGCCCGGCGCGCTCCGGCGACCCGCGCCCGCCAGCGACGTGGATCCGTCGAGGCTCGGCTCACCCCCGGCGGCGACCCGCTGGTCCGCCCCGGCCCCCGCGATCGGGGAGGCGGCCGGGATCCACACCCGTCGGGTCAGCCGCTGGTAGCGCCCCGTCCGGTCGTAGGCGGTCACCAGGAGCCGGTTGCGGCCGTGCGTCAGGCCGCTGGACGCCGAGAGGCGGACGGTCAGCAGGTCGCCGTCCCGGGTGAGGTGCCCCGCGGGCACCGGGGCGCCGTTCAGCCGCACCTTGGTCGACACGGGGTCCTCGCCGATCCTCGCGAGCGCGACCGACGTCGCGTCCCCGGACGTGTCGAGCGTGGCGGTCATCAGCTTCGCCCACGTCGTCGTCCGGATGAAGTGGGTCGAGGCTCGCCAGCTGTCCGTGCCCCGCTCGGCGGTCACCACCAGGGTGTTCTCGCCGGGACTCAGCCCGTCGGAGGGCCGGACGGTGCCGGACCACCTCCGTGGCCCGGTGCGGTGCAGGCGCGCGGTCATCTCGGTGCCGTTGAGGCGGGCCAGCGTCACGGTGGCGCCCGGCTCGGTGCGCACCCCGACCCGCCACACTCGCCGGGACCCGACGGCGCCGTCCGCCGGTCGCCCGATCTCGGCCAGCACCGGCGCCAGCGCGGCGGGGTCGTCCGCGGCGGGGTCGTCCGCCGCCTGGTCGGGCTGCCACTCGCAGGTGACGGTGGGGGCGACGAAGATCGCCAGCTCCGAGGTCGAGAGATCACCCTCGGACGGCCCGCCGCTGGCCCCGCAGGTCGACTTCGTCGCGTAGCTCCCGCCTCCGCCGCCGGCGAGGCCGCCGTCGCCCAGCGTGTGCTTCGAGTCGCCGCCACCGCCCCCGCCGTAGCCACCGCCGCCGCCCCCGCCGCAGGCCCAGTAGTAGAAGGCGTCACCGGAGCAGCTCAGGTTCACCGTGCCGGAGGAGTTCATGCTGGGTGCGGACATGCCGCCGCTGCCGGGGCTCTGCACCGCCACCTGGGTGTAGCCGCCGTTGTCGTTGATCGTCAGCGACGGGATCACCGCCGACGGGTACAGGCTCGTCGACGCCCGCGTGGTGCCGTCGCCGTCGGACTCCGTGAGCGTGCCCCCGGCGCCGCCGAAGCCGCCGACGCCGTCGGCCCCCTGGCACCACTGGCTGGAGCAGCCGCCGGCGCCGCCCGTGCCCAGGCCGTCCGGGTTGCCGCCGGAGCCGTTGCCGCCCGAGCCGTCGGAGCCGTGGGCGCCGGCCACCGAGGCGGCGGCGGTCGGCGTCGAGACGGCGACGCCGCCGGCGCCGCCGGTGCGGCCGGTGTGCTCGGTCCCGCCGCCGCCACCGCCGCCCCCGCCCCCGGCGACCAGCACGACCTCGTCGATCGGGGGTGCCTGGCCCGGGCTGGAGACCGGGGGAGCCGACGCCGACACCAGGGTGCTGCCGCCGCCCCAGCCGCCCCAGCTGTGGTCTCCCGGTCCGGGCTGGCCGACCCGGCCCACCGCGTAGTAGAGGGTCTCGACGCCGTACCGGTCGGCGTAGCTCGCCGGGCTCACCGTGACGCGTGCGTACCCGCCGGAACCGCCCGAGCCGCCGTTGTAGTCGCAGCCGCCGCACCGCGTGCCGTTGGAGCCGGAGCCGCCCCGCCCGGCGATCCACATCGCCGGGTCCGAGGCCGTGACGTCCCCGCCGGCCGCCTTCACCGCGGCGACGACCTGGGCCAGCGTCACCGGCACCGAGACGGACGTGCTGGAGGGCAGCACGCACTTGTAGAGGCTGCCGGACCGGGCGCAGGTGAAGGAGACGGCAGGGTCCGCCGGATCAGGCGGGGTGGACGGGTCCGCCGCCGCTGCCGCGGACGCGGCGGCGGGCACGGCGGCCCCGAGCATGAGCGCGGCGGTCAGCACCGCCAGCGCGCGTCGCAGTGATCCCCGATGCTCTCTGCTCATGAGTTCCCCTGGCGAAGCTCAGAAGACCCTCCGCGCACCCCCGAGATGCTGAGGGCCGAGCAACCGTGCCGGCCGATCGTCGACTGTCACGGCGTCGCTGCCCGAGTCGAAGTGGTCCATCCATGCTCGCCCCGAACCCCGAGCCTGTCCAGGGTCGGGGCGGAGCGGGTCACGCACCGCTCAGGTCATCCGCTCCACGGCGCCCAGCGGGATCGGCAGCCACAGCGGCCGGTTGCGGGCCTCGTAGGCGCACTCGTAGACCGCCTTGTCCAGCGCGTACGCCGTCAGCAGGGTGTGCTCGGCGGCGGTGAGGTCCCGCACCTCGCCGTCGGGCGAGGGGCCGGGGGAGGCGGCCTCGACGTACGCGGCGAGGAACGCCTCCTGGTTGCGCGAGGCCCACTCCCGCGCGCGCCGGCGCAGCTGGCCCAGCACGTCGGGGTCGTCCTCGGTGCTGGAGGCCAGCAGCGCGTGCGCGGCGTAGTCGAACGAGCGCAGCATGCCGGCGACGTCGCGCCAGGCGGAGTCGGGGCGCAGCCGCTCGGCCAGCGGCTTGGCGGGCTCCCCCTCGAAGTCGACGACCTTCCAGGCCCGCGTGGTGCGCAGGGTCTGGCCCAGGTGCAGGTCGCCGTGGACCCGCTGGACCTGCAGGTCGCCGAGGTCGCCGACGGCCTCGAACGCGGCGCGCAGGGCGGCCTCGTACGGGACCAGCTCGGGCACGACCGGGAGCGCCTCGGCGAGGCGCCCCAGCATCCCCGTCACGACCTCGGGGCCGGCCACGGTGCCGGTCCCGAAGGCCTCCCTCAGCTCGGTGTGGATGTCGGCCAGCGCGACGCCGAGGCGGGCCGACTCCGCGGAGAAGTCGCCGCCCACCTCGTCGGCGTGCAGGTCGGCCTCGGCGAACAGGTTGCGGACGCTGGCCAGCGCCAGGTCCCAGCCGTCGGTCGCGGTGCGCAGGAACTGCTGGAGCATGCCGAGCTGCAGCGGCCCCTCGGGGTCGTCGGCGGTGCGGTACTCGACCCAGCCGTAGAGCTCGGCCACGTGGGTGGAGCCGACCTCGGTGAGCACCCGGTGGGTGGCGATGTCGGGGTTGGCGCCCGGTGTGACCTTGCGGAACAGCTTGAGGACCGAGTCCTCGCCGAACAGCACCGAGGAGTTCGACTGCTCGCCGGTGAACAGGCTGGCCGGCGCGGACAGGTCGAGCTCGTGGCCGGCGAGCCGGACGAAGGTCAGCCCCTCGGCGTCGTCGCCGGGCTCCGAGCCCGGCACGAACGCGGCCAGCACGATGCCCATCGCGGTGCGGTCGTGCACGGCGTCGTAGGCGAAGACGATGCCGTCGTCGGACTCCCACGCGCCGACGGTCGCGTGGCCGAGGTTCTCCTGCGGCGCGTCGTACAGGCTCAGCGGCACCTGGTACTGCTCGGTGTCGCCGTTCTCGTAGGCGACCGTGACCAGGTCGACCGCGATCCGCGGCCGGTCGGGCGCGGGGTCGGTGACCAGGAGGCGGCGCACGTCGGCGACCTCGAACTCGCGGCCCTTGCCCCCGAACCACCGCGCGCGGTCCAGGAAGGTGTGCAGGTCGGCGTGGATGTGGTCGCTCATCAGAGCACGGGCCTTCCGGAGTCCGGTGCGGTCAGACGGAACCAGTAGAACCCGTAGCCGGTGAGGGTCAGCAGGTACGGCAGCTCCCCGATGGCGGGGAACGGTACGCCGCCGAGCAGCTCCACCGGCACCCAGCCCTCGAAACGGCGCAGGTCGAGCTCCACCGGCTGCGGGAAGCGCGAGAGGTTGTTGACGCAGAGGATCACGTCGCCGCCGGCGCCGGCGCTGGTGCGCTCCGGGTCGGGCTCGAGCTCGCGCACGTAGGAGAGCACGGTCGGGTTGGAGCCGCCGAGGTCGGTGAAGGTGCCCAGCCCGAACGCCGGGTGCTGGCGGCGGGCGTGGATCATCCGGCGCGTCCAGTGCAGCAGCGAGGACGGGCTCTCCAGCTGCGCCTCGACGCTCACCGACTGGTAGCCGTAGACGGGGTCCTGGATGACCGGCAGGTGGAGCTTGCCCGGCGTGGCGGAGGAGAAGCCGGCGTTGCGGTCCGGCGTCCACTGCATCGGGGTGCGCACGCCGTCGCGGTCGCCGAGCCAGATGTTGTCGCCCATCCCGATCTCGTCGCCGTAGTACAGGACGGGGGAGCCGGGCAGGGAGAGCAGCAGGGCGGTGAACAGCTCGATCTGGTTGGTGTCGTTGTCGAGCAGGGAGGCCAGCCGGCGGCGGATGCCGATGTTGGCCTTCATCCGTGGGTCCTTGGCGTACTCCTCCCACATGTAGTCGCGGTCCTCGTCGGTGACCATCTCCAGGGTCAGCTCGTCGTGGTTGCGCAGGAAGATGCCCCACTGGCAGCCGTCGGGGATCTCCGGGGTCTGCTCCAGGATCTCCGAGATCGGGATGCGGGACTCGCGGCGCACCGCCATGAAGATGCGCGGCATCACCGGGAAGTGGAACGCCATGTGGCACTCGTCGCCGCCGACCTCCGGGTCGCCGAAGTACTCCACCACGTCGGTGGGCCACTGGTTGGCCTCGCAGAGCAGCACGCGGCCCGGGTAGTGGTCGTCGACGAACCGGCGCACCTTCCTCAGGAAGGCGTGGGTCTCGGGCAGGTTCTCGCCGTTGGTGCCGGGGCGCTCGTAGAGGTAGGGCACGGCGTCCAGGCGGAACCCGTCCAGGCCCATGTCGAGCCAGAACGCCATCGCGTCGAGGATCGCGTCGTGCACCTTCGGGTTGTCGAAGTTGAGGTCCGGCTGGTGGTGGAAGAACCGGTGCCAGTAGTACTGCCCGCGCTCGGTGTCCCAGGACCAGTTGGAGGGCTCGGTGTCGACGAAGATGATCCGCGCCTCGGCGTACTCCTCGTCGGTGTCGGACCACACGTAGAAGTCGCCGTAGGGGCCGTCCGGGTCCGAGCGCGACGCCTGGAACCACGGGTGCTGGTCGCTGGTGTGGTTCATGACGAAGTCGATGATCACGCGGATGCCGCGCGCGTGCGCCTCGTCGAGGAAGGTGTGGAAGTCGTCCACCGTGCCGCACTCGGGGAGGATGCCCGTGTAGTCGGCGACGTCGTAGCCGCCGTCGCGCAGCGGCGAGGTGAAGAACGGCGGGATCCACAGGCAGTCCACGCCGAGCCACTGGAGGTAGTCGAGCTTCTCGACCAGACCGCGGAAGTCGCCGGTCCCGTCGGCGTCGGCGTCGCGGAACGAGCGCACGAGCACCTCGTAGAAGACCGCGGTCCGGTACCAGTCCGGCTCGTCGTTGAGGGGGGTCAGGTTCATGCTGCTCACCTCGGGGACCACCGGACGCTGAGGACGTGCGCGGGCTCGACCTGCGGGTCGAGCTGGACGAAGTTGTGCTCGCCCCAGGTCCAGTCCGTCCCGGTCAGCTCCTCGTGGACGGCGAAGGTCGCGCCCTCGGGGAGGCCGAGGGCGGCCAGGTCGAGGTGGACGTGGGTGGTCCGGGTGGCGTGCGGGTCGAGGTTCAGCACCACGATCACCCGGTCGGCGTCGGGGGGCATCTCGCCCGGCGGGGCGTCGACCTTGCTGAAGCAGAGCACGTGGTCGTCCTCGGTGGCGTGGACCCGCAGGTTGCGCAGCTGCTGCAGCGCCGGGTGCGCGCGGCGCAGCTCGTTCAACCGGGTCAGGTACGGCGCCAGGCTGGTCCCGGCCTCGTCGGCGCCCGCCCAGTCGCGGACCCGGATCTGGTACTTCTCCGAGTCCAGGTACTCCTCGCTGCCCGGCCGCACCGCGACGTGCTCGTACAGCTCGTAGCCGGCGTACACGCCCCAGGAGGGCGCGGACATCGAGGCCAGCACGGCGCGGATCTTGAACGCCGCGGGCCCGCCGTACTGGAGGAACTCGTGGAGGATGTCCGGGGTGTTGACGAAGAAGTTCGGACGCACCCGGTGCGCGGACTCGCTCGACACCTCGAGCAGGTAGTCCTCGATCTCGTCCTTGGCGGTGCGCCAGGTGAAGTAGGTGTAGGACTGGTGGAACCCGACCGCGCCGAGGGTCTGCAGCATCGGCGGCCTGGTGAACGCCTCGGAGAGGAAGAGCACGTCGGGGTCGGTGCGGCGGACCTCGCCCAGCAGCCACTCCCAGAACGCCACCGGCTTGGTGTGCGGGTTGTCGACGCGGAAGATCCGGACGCCGTGGTCCATCCAGTGCCGGACCACGCGGAGCACCTCGGCGGCCAGCCCGTCGTAGTCGTTGTCGAAGTTCAGCGGGTAGATGTCCTGGTACTTCTTCGGCGGGTTCTCCGCGTAGGCGATGGTGCCGTCGGCGCGGGTGGTGAACCACTCCGGGTGCTCGGTGACCCACGGGTGGTCGGGGGCGCACTGCAGCGCCAGGTCGAGCGCGACCTCGAGCCCCAGCCGGCGGGCGCGGGAGACGAAGGCGTCGAAGTCCTTCAGCGTGCCGAGGTCGGGGTGGATCGCGTCGTGGCCGCCGTCCTTGCTGCCGATCGCCCACGGCGAGCCCGACCAGTCGGCCGGCGGCGGACCGGGCTCGGTCTGGACGGTGTTGTTCGGCCCCTTGCGGTTCACCTCGCCGATCGGGTGGATCGGCGGCAGGTAGATCACGTCGAAGCCCATGTCGGCCACCGCGGGGAGGCGCTTGGCGGCGGTGGCGAAGGTGCCGCTGACGACCTTCCCGGTCTTCTTCTTGATCCGTGCCCCCTCCGAGCGCGGGAAGAACTCGTACCAGGAGCCGTACAGGGCGCGCGGCCGGTCGACGAAGATCGGGAACGGACCCTCGACGGTGACGAGCTCGCGCAGCGGGTGGGCGCGCAGCAGCGCGGTGACCTCGGGCGACTCCATCGCGGCCAGCCGGGCCGGGACCGGCCGCTCGGTGTCCTCGGCGGCGGCGATCGCGCCGGCCAGGACGGTCCGCGGCCCCCGGGGCCGGGACGGCAGGCTCTTCGAGACCCGCTCCAGCAGCAGCCGGCCCTCGGTGAACATCAGCTCGGTGTCGACGTCCGCGCGGATCTTGATGCCGGCGTCGTGCTGCCAGGTGCCGATCGGGTCGGACCACGCCTGCACCTCGAACGACCACGCGCCGGGCTCGTCGGGGGTCACCCAGGCCCGGTACCGGTCGACCGTGTGCCGGTCGACCGTCGGCACCGGCTCCATCCGCACGGGTGGGCGGCGCGAGCCGTCCGGGGCGACCAGCACCACCTCCGCGCCGAGCCGGTCGTGTCCCTCGCGGAACACCGTCGCCGACACCGGGAAGGGCTCGCCGACCGACGCCTTGGCAGGGGCCGATCCGCCCGCGAGCACGGGGGTCACGTCGATCACCGGGATGCGTCCGACCATGCCCCCAGCCAACCGGTGCGGACACGGTCCGTGCAAGCCGACACGGGTGGGAATGGGACGCCCTTGAACCCTTGATCCGCCCCTGTATGGGCAGGTCAGGCGCGCGAGGCCGCGGCCCTGCGGAACGTCCTCGCCACGACCAGGCCCGCGAGGAGGGCGCCGAGCGAGCCGAGCACCTCGTCGCCCAGGGTGTCCTCGTAGGCGTCGTCCAGCTCGGTGCCGTGCCGGATGAAGGTGTACCACTCGCCGACCTCCCAGCCGATCGCGAGCAGCGCGCCGATCCCGCCGACCAGCAGCACCACCGCCCAGGCCGGCCGCACCTCGCGGCAGGTGAGCAGCCCGATGCCGGCGCACAGCAGGAACCAGTTGACGAGGTGGTTGGCATCGTCCCACCAGGCCACCGAGTCGTAGAGGTCGAGGGTGTTGCCGGTGACGTCGATCAGGAACGGCAGCATGACCAGCGTGAAGGCGCCCCACGGAGGCTGGCGCGGGAGCCAGCGCCGGGCGCCGGTGCGCCGCACCGCGGCCAGCCACCACAGCGCGGGCGCGGTGAGCATCATCAGCGGGTAGGAGACCAGGCGGGCGCCGAACGCCTTGCCGGAGAACTGCGGGAGGTCCGGCGCCAGGGTGGCCAGCAGCAGCTGGCCGACGGTGGCGGCGAGCACCACGGCGGGGACCCACCAGGGCGTGACGGCGCGGTCGGCGCGGGCGGGAGCGGTCGGGGCCGGTGAGGTCACGGGTGGCATCGTCGCGCAGACCGGAGGCCGCCGGGCGCGATCGGCGACCCGGGCTGGTTCAGGCTTCGCTGAAGAGGCCTCGCCCCGCCGGTCGTCGCGGGGGAGGATGGCGGGGTGCCGGGTCCGCTGGCGGTCGCGCTCACCCTCTGCCTCACGGTCTGCTTCGCGTGGTGCGGCGGCGTCGCCGCCGTGCGGCTGCGCGGCGCCCGGGGGCCGTGCTCACGGCGCCGGTACGCCGCCCACGTGGCGATGGCCGCGACCATGCTGGCGATGGTCTGGGTCACCCTCCCTGCGGTGCCGGCGATCGCCCTGGCCGCGCTGTTCGGCGCGCTGGCCGCGTGGTTCGTGGTCGAGGCGGGGCGCGAGGAGCGGCCGGTGCCCCGGCTGGCATCGGCCCACCACGCGCTGATGGCCGGGGTGATGGCGCTGATGCTGGTCGCGATGGCGGCGGGCCACGGCGCCGGGGATGGCCACTCCGGGCACGGTGCCGCGCTCGGGCCGGCGGCCCAGGCGGTGCTGCTCGGCGCGCTGCTGCTGGCGCCGGCCGCGGTCGCGTGGTGGCAGTCGCGCCACCGGGACCGCTGGCTCGAGGGGGTCGCGAGCATGAGCATGGCGCTCGGCGCGGCCGCGATGACGGTGCTACACGTCTGACAGGTCCCAGACGGCGACGCGCTCGCCCGCGGCCACGCCGGTCGTCTCGGGCGGGAGGTCGATCAGGCAGTCCGCGCCGGCGAACCAGCCGAGGAAGCCCGACCCGGGCGGGCCCCACACCTCGACGGTGCCCGCCGCGCGGTCCAGCCGGCCGCGGCGCAGCTGGCGCTTGCCGGGGATCGACGCCACCGCCGCGGTGATCCGCGCCTCCAGCGTCGGCCGCAGCGTCACGGCGTGGCCGCCGGCGGCCCGCAGCGCGGGGCGCACGAACGCCTCGAAGGAGACCAGCGCGCTGACCGGGTTGCCCGGCAGGCAGACGACGGGCACGCCGTCGTACCGGCCCGCTCCCTGCGGCATCCCCGGCTGCATCGCCACCTTGAGGAACTCCACGCCGCGGGGGCCGAGCCCCTCCTTGACCACCTCGTAGGCGCCGGCGCTCACGCCGCCCGTGGTCAGCACGAGGTCGATCCCGCCGCCCGCGAGCTCGTCGTCGAGGAGGCCGAGGAAGGCGGGGACGTCGTCGGCCACCCACAGCCTGCGGACGGAGACCGCGCCCGCGCCCTCGACGGCCGCGGCCAGCATCACGCCGTTGGAGTCGCGGATCTGGCCGGAGCCGGGCTGCGGGTCCTCGGCGAGCTCCGACCCGGTCGAGACGACGAGCACGCGCGGCCTCCGGCGTACGGCGACCTCGGTCACGCCCAGCGCGGCGAGCAGCCCGATCTGCGCGGCCCCGAGGGTCGCGCCGGGCGCCAGGGCCGTGGCTCCGGCGGCGAGGTCGGACCCGGCCGGGCGGACGAACGAGCCGGCCTCGCGGGCGGCGCGCACGGCGACGGTCTCCGTGCCGCCGTCGGTCTGCTCGACCTCCACGATCGCGTCGGCACCGTCGGGCACCGGCGCGCCCGTCATGATCCGCAGCGCCGTCCCCGGGGCCAGTACGCCGGGAGCCGCTCCGGCCGGGACGTCCCCGGCCACGGGCAGGGTCACGGGCGCCTCCGGCGCCGCGGCGGCGACCTCGGCCGCGCGCACCGCGTAGCCGTCCATCGCGGAGTTGTCGAAGGCGGGCAGCGGCTCGGTCGCGACCACGGCGGCGGCGAGCACCCGTCCGCGCGCCTCGGCGGTCGGCACGGTCTCGGTGGCGGCCCCCGCACCGGGACCGGCCCCGGGGCCGTCGGTGAGGAGGGCGAGGACCCGTGCCCGGTGGTCCTCGACCGGCAGCAGCGGCGTGGTCATCGTGACCACAGTAGTGCCGGCCGGCGGGGGCCACAGCGGATCGGTCGGCGGCGTCGGCGGGGCTGATTCAGCAAACGCTGAAGTCGTTCGGGCTCCGGGCGTAACGTGACCCCCATCACATCGCGGAGGAGGTCCCGCATGCAGGTCCCGGCGCCCCTGGAGTACACCCGCGCCGCGACCGTGGCCGACGCGATCGCGCTCCTGGAGCGGCTGGGCGACGGCGCCCGGATCATCGCCGGCGGGCACAGCCTGCTGCCGATGATGAAGCTGCGCCTGGCCACCCCCGAGTACCTGGTCGACATCAACGACCTCCACCCCGAGCTCGGCTACGTGCGGCGCACGCCGACCGAGGTCCGGATCGGCGCGATGACCCGGCACCGCGAGCTGCTCGAGTCCGACGTGCTGGCCGAGCACCTCCCGATCTTCCGCGACGCCGAGAGGGTGATCGCCGACCCGCCGGTCCGCAACCGGGGCACGCTCGGCGGGGCCCTGTGCCAGGCCGACCCGTCCGAGGACCTCTCCTCGGTCTGCACCACCCTCAACGCCCGCTGCGTCATCCGGGGGCCGTCGGGGGAGCGGGTGGTGACGATGGAGGAGTTCTACCGCGGTCCCTACGAGACGGCGGTCGGCCCGGCGGAGATGCTCACCGAGGTCCGCGTCCCGCTCCGTCCGTGCGGCTCGAACGCGTACGCCAAGGTCGACCGGCGCGCGGGGGACTGGGCGGTCGCCGCCGCGGGCGCCGCGCTGTGGCTCGACCCCGACGGCCTGATCCTCGACGCGCGGGTCGGCCTCGCCGCGGTCGGGCCGAGCACCACCGGGATCCCCGCGATCTCCGCCGCCCTGCGGGGGCGCCCGCCGAGCGAGCAGGCGTTCGAGGAGGCCGGGGCGATCGCCGCCGCCACCTGCGCGCCGACCTCCGACGGGCGGGGGAGCGAGGCCTACAAGCGCCACCTCGCCGGCGAGCTGACCCGGCGGACGCTGCGGTCGGCGTACGAGCGCCTGCGCGGCCAGGACCGGGATCGGGGCGCGCGATGATGCCGGTCAGCCTGGTGGTCAACGGCGAGCCGGTCACCCGCGAGGTCGAGCCGCGACAGCTGCTCGTGCACTTCCTGCGCGACGACCTGGGGCTCACCGGCACCCACTGGGGCTGCGACACCAGCAACTGCGGCGCGTGCGTGGTGCTGATGGACGGCGAGCCGGTGAAGTCGTGCACCGTGCTGACCGCGATGGCCGGCGGCCACGAGGTGCGGACGGTCGAGAGCCTGGAGCGCGACGGGTACCTCGACCCCGTCCAGCAGGGCTTCATCGAGTGCCACGGCCTGCAGTGCGGGTTCTGCACGCCGGGGATGCTGATGTCCGCGCGCGCCCTCCTCGACGCCAACCCGACGCCGAGCGACGACGAGGTCCGGGAGGCGATCTCGGGCCAGATCTGCCGGTGCACCGGCTACCGGAGCATCGTCCGCTCGGTGCAGTGGGCGGCCGAGCACCCCGACCTGGTGCCCGGGCCCGAGGTGGTCTGGCCGGGTCCGCCGGCGGGAGGCGCGTGATGGGCGGGTGCGGCGGGGCCGGCGCGCCCGCGGGCATGCACGGCCACGGGCCGCGGCCCCGCAGGGAGGCGCCGCGGTTCGTGCGCGGCCGGGGGCGCTTCGTCGACGACATCGCCCTGCCGGGGATGCTGCACCTGGCGGTGCTGCGCTCGCCGGTGGCCCACGGCCGGATCCTCTCGATCGACACCCTCGCCGCCCGCGCCCACCCGAAGGTGAGGGCGGTGGTGACCGGCGCCGACCTCGCCGAGCGCGGGCTGGCCTGGATGCCGACCCTGCTCGAGGACCACCAGGCGGTGCTCGCCACGGACAAGGTGCGCTTCCAGGGCCAGGAGGTCGCCTTCGTCGTCGCCGAGGACCGGTACGCCGCCCGCGACGCCCTCGAGCTGATCGACGTGGAGTACGAGCACCTGCCGGTGGTCGTCGACGCGCGCGCCGCCCTTGCCGAGGACGCGCCGCTGGTCCGCGACGACCTCCCGGGGAAGGGGGACAACCTGGCGTTCGAGTGGGAGGCCGGCGACGCCGACGCCACCCGGGTCGCGTTCGCGCGGGCCGATGTGACCGTCGCCCAGGAGATGGTCTTCCCGCGCGTCCACCCGGCGCCGCTGGAGACCTGCGGGGCGGTCGCCGACTACGACCGGGTCGAGGGCCGGCTGACGGTGTGGGTGACCAGCCAGGCGCCGCACGCGCACCGGATGCTCTTCTCCGTGATCTCGGGGCTCCCCGAGCACCGGATCCGGGTGGTCTCGCCCGACGTCGGCGGCGGCTTCGGCAACAAGGTCCCGCTCTACCCGGGCTACCTCTGCGCCATCGTCGGCTCGATGCTGACCGGCCGGCCGGTCAAGTGGGTCGAGGACCGCACGGAGAACCTGGTGAGCACGACGTTCGCCCGCGACTACGTGATGCGCGGCGAGATCGCGGCCGACTCCGACGGCCGCATCCTGGCGGTGCGCACCAGCGTCCTCGCCGACCACGGGGCGTTCAACGCCGCGGCGACCCCGACCCGCTACCCGGCGGGGTTCTTCGGGGTCTTCACCGGCTCCTACGACCTCGAGGCGGCGCACTGCAGCGTCACCGCGGTGCACACCAACAAGGCGCCCGGCGGCGTGGCCTACGCCTGCTCCTTCCGGATCGCGGAGGCGGTCTACCTGGTGGAGCGGATGGTCGACGTACTGGCCCGGGAGCTGGCGATGGACCCCGCCGAGCTGCGCCGGCGCAACCTGGTCCCGCCGGGGAAGTTCCCCTACAAGACGCCGACGGGATGGGTCTACGACTCCGGCGACTACCCGACCGCGCTGGCCCGCGTGCTCGAGCTGGCCGGGTACGACGACCTGCGGGCCGAGCAGGCCGCGCGCCGTGCCGAGGGGCGGCTGATGGGCATCGGGCTCTCGTTCTTCACCGAGGCCGTCGGGGCCGGGCCCCGCAAGGACATGGACATGGCGGGCCTCGGCATGGCCGACACCTGCGAGGTGCGGGTGCACCCGACCGGCAAGGTCGTGGTGCGGCTGGCGGTCCAGACGCAGGGCCAGGGGCACGAGACCACGTTCGCCCAGATCGTCGCCGAGGAGCTGGGCATCCCGACCGACGACGTGGACGTGGTGCACGGCGACACCGACGTCACGCCGTTCGGCCTGGGCACCTACGGCAGCCGGTCGACCCCGGTGTCGGGGGCCGCGGCCGCGCTGGCGGCCCGCCGGGTGCGGGATCGGGCCCGGCTGCTGGCCGCGACGATCCTGGACGCCGCCCCGGCGGACCTCGAGTGGGTCCGCGGCGGCTTCCGGACCGCCGGGGCCCCCGACCGGACCGTGACGCTCGCCGAGGTGGCGGCCCTCGCCTACGGGCGGGGCGCCCCGCCCGTCGGCGATCGCGAGGCCGCGCTGGAGGCCAGCGTCTGCTACGACCCGGCCGAGCTGACGTACCCCTACGGCGCCTACCTCTGCGTCGTCGACGTGGACCCCGGCACCGGCAAGGTGACCGTCCGCCGCTTCGTCACCGTCGACGACTGCGGGACCCGGATCAACGACGAGATCGTGGAGGGGCAGATCCACCGCGGCCTCACCGACGGCATCGGCATCGCGCTGATGGAGTACGTCGGGTTCGACGAGCACGGCAACTGCCTGAACGCGTCCCTCATGGACTACCTGATCCCGACCGCGCTGGAGGTCCCCGACTGGGAGACCGCCGCGATGGTCACGCCCTCGCCGCACCACCCCCTCGGGGCCAAGGGTGTCGGCGAGTCGGCGACCGTCGGCTCCCCGGCCGCGGTCGTCAACGCGGTCGTCGACGCCCTCGCGCCGTACGGCGTCCGCCACGCCGACATGCCGCTCACCCCGTCGCGGGTGTGGGAGGCCATGCAGTCCGCGCCGGATCGGGCCGAGCGCGTCGCGTCAGCCGAGACAGACGAGCCAGGAGCCGACCGATGAACCTTCCCGAGGACCCGGGCGCGATCGCGCGCCGCTGCGCGGAGCTGGACCGCGCCCGCCAGCCGTACGTCAGGGCCACCGTCGTCCGGACCGAGCCGCCCACGTCGGCCCGCGCCGGCGAGCAGGCGGTCGTGCTCGCCGACGGGCGGATGGAGGGCTTCGTCGGCGGCCAGTGCACGGTCACCTCGGTGGCCGTGGCCGCCGTCGGCACGCTGCGCGACCGCGCGCCGGTGCTGCTGCGGGTGCTGCCCGACGGCGGTGCCGGGTGGCCCGAGGTGCCCGGGGCGTCCGTCGTCGTCAACCCCTGCCTGTCCGGAGGTGCTGTGGAGATCTTCCTCGAGCCGGTCCTGCCCGCCACGCTGGTGCGGGTCGCCGGCGACTCGCCGATCGCCGAGGCGGTGGCCGACCTGTGCGCGCGGCTCGGCTACGACGTCGCCCGCGGGGAGGGGGACGGCGACGTGGCGGCCCCCGACGCCCTCGTGATCGCCCGCCATGGCGGGCCCGAGGCCAGCGAGATCCGGGCGGCGCTGGACGCGGGCACCTCCTACGTGGGACTCGTGGCGAGCCCCCGGCGGGCGGAGGCGGTGATCGCCGAGGCGCGGGTCGGCGACGCCGAGCGCGGCCGGGTCTTCTCGCCGGCCGGCCACTGGATCGGCGCCGAGACGCCGGGCGAGATCGCGGTCTCGATCCTGGCCGAGCTGATCGAGGTGCTGCGGCTGCGGGCGCCGGCCGCCGCCGCGCCGGCCGCCGCCGACACCGCCGCCGGGCCGCCCGCGGCGGAGCCCGAGCTGCTGACCATCGGCCGCGGTCCCGCACCGGACACCCCGACCCCCGCGGTCGCGGTCGACCCGGTCTGCGGCATGTCGGTCGTCGCCGGGCCGGACGCGATCAGGCTGGAGGTCGACGGAGAGGCGTTCTACTTTTGCTGCGCCGGCTGCCGGGACGCCTTCGCCGCGCAGCGGGGCGTGGAGGTGACCGGTTGAGCGGGTGGCGTGGCGCGCGCCCGGCTCCGGCCAGCTCAGCTCCGGCCAGCTCAGCTCCAGGGGGCTCAGCTCCAGAGGGTCACGTGCACGGCCGGCCTGAAGCGCCGCGCCGGGACGCCGGACCCGCGGACCATCGCCCGGGTCGCCCGGGGCGTGTGCAGGAACCGCAGCAGCTCCGCGGAGGTCGAGCCGTGGTCGTCCTCCAGCGCGGCGCCCACCCAGATGCCGCGCTCCGTGGTGTCCTGGCCGGCCAGCCGCACCAGCCGCCCGGCGGCGAGGTCCTGCGCGACCGCGAAGGCGACCGCGGGCGCGACGCCGGCGGTGTGGTGCAGCTCCTCCAACGCCGCCGCCTCACTCTGGAAGATGCGCTGGTGCGCCTCGGGGACGCCGACGCGGCGCAGCAGCGCCGGGACGGAGCCGGCGTCGCCGATCGCGGCCGGCCCGAGCAGCCAGGTGGCCCGGGCCAGCGACTGGGCGGTGACCGGCTTCGCGGCGAGCGGGTGGCCGGGCGCGGCGACGAGCACGAGGTCGTAGGCGAGGAAGGCGCGGTGCACCACGCCCGGCACCGGCTCGGGCCACGGCGGGCCGATGGCGAGGTCGATCGCGCGCGAGCGCAGCAGCCCCTCGAACTCCTCGGCGCGGTGCACGCTGAGCTCCACGTCGAGGTCGTCCGCGCGCTCGGTGAACGCCTCGATGAGTCCCGGTGCGGCGAGCTCGGTGAACAGGCTGGTCGCCCCGATCCGGAGCAGCCGCCGGCCCTGGCCGGCCTGGCTGACCTCGAGCACCGTGCGGTCCTGGAGTCCGAGCAGCTCGACGGCCCGGCTGGCCAGCCGCAGCCCGCCGGGGGTGAACGCCAGGCCGGAGCGGGACCGGCTGAACAGCTCGTCGCCCAGCTCCTTGCGCAGCCCGGCCACGTGCATCGAGACCGCCGACTCGGTCAGGCCCAGCGCCTCCGCGGCGGCGCGGACCGAGCCGTGGCGCACCACCGCGGCGTAGGCGCGCAGCTGGGCGATGGTCACAGTCCGGACAGTAGCCCGATCGTGACGGCCCGGAGGGCGGACCGGTGACACCGGCCCGGCTGCGCGCCTACGCCGCCGTCGCGCGCCTCGGCTCGGTCAAGGCCGCGGCCGCCGAGCTGGGCGTCACCGAGGCGGCCGTCTCGCTGCTCGTCGGGCAGCTGCGCCGCGAGCTGGGCGACCAGCTCTTCACCCGCACCGGCGCGGGGCTGGCGTTCACCCCGGGCGGCCTCCGCCTCGCCAGCCGGGCGGTGCAGCTGCTCGGCCTGCAGGACCGGACGATCGAGGAGGTGCGGCAGGCCGGCGGCGCGGGACGCCTCCTGCGGGCGGGCGTCTCCGGGCTCTTCGCCGAGTACGCCGCGCCGGGGCTGATCGCCGCCTTCACCCAGCGTGCCGACGACCTGGCGGTCGAGGTGCACACCGACCGCAGCGACCGGTTCGAGTCGCTGCTGCTCACCCGCAGCATCGACGTCGCGATCGGCCCCCGGGTCCACCTGTCGGGGCCCGAGCTGTGGACCACCCACTTCCTGACGTACCAGGTGATCGCGGTCGTCGCGCCGGGCCACCCGCTGGCCGCCGGTCCGGCGTCCACCGCCGTGCTGCGCGAGCAGACCTGGCTGCTCGGACCCTCGGCGACCGAGGACGGTGGCATCGTCGCGGAGATGCTGACGCGGCTCGGGATCCCCGACCGGCGCCAGCGGATCTTCCAGAGCCACGCCGCCGCGCTGGAGGAGACCAAGCGCGGCCGCGGGGTCTCGCTGATCGTCGACTTCGCCGTCAGCGCCGACCTCCTCGACGGGGTTCTGGTGACCCTCGACGGGCCGTTGCTGAGCGGGCGGGGCGAGTGGAGCATCGCCTCGCTGCCGCGCGAGCGCGCCTCCGCCGCGGCGTCCGAGCTGCGCCGGTTCGTGGCGACCCCGCGGGCCACCCAGGCGATGCTGCGCAGGCGCGGGGCCGGCGTCGGGCGGTTCCGGCCGGCGGTGCACGTGACGCTCTGGTCGTGAGCGCGGGCGGGGCGTCGGGCATGTAACACGCGGTTCGCCGCTCTTGTCGGTCGTCGGGGATGTAACACGCTGTCCGCCGCTCTTGTCGGTCGTCGGGGATGTAACACGCTATCCGCCGCTCTTGTCGGTCGTCGGCGTCGGTGCGAGCCCGTTGCGGCGGGCTGGAAGCGACGCGGACGGCCGGGCAGTGCGGTGGACCGCGTGTTACATGGCGTGGCGGCATCCCACATCGGCCGAGGGCGGGTCGTGTGCCTGAGCCATCGGCATAGCGGGCTCTCAGGCACACGACACCGCCCGAGCCCCGACCGCGGTCAGGGTCGTGTGCCCCACACATCGGAATGCCGGGTGCTCAGGCACACGACCCACGCCAGAGCGGCGCCGGCCCGATCAGTGATCGCTTAGGCCGCATGGACGAGTGACGTACGTCACTGTCACGGTGGACGCGTCACCGGCTCCGGCGCATGGGGCCGGAGCGCGACGAGCAGCGACCAAGCGGGAGGTGCGGTGCCCATGCCGGGAGTCGAGTCCGACGGCCACAGCAGGGGCAACCCACGCGTCTACGAGCTGATTGAGAACGCCCCTCGGGAAGGGACCGGCGTCTCGCCGACGATCTTCGCGTTCCCCCAGCTCGTGGACTTCTTCAAGGTCGCCGGGCAGCCGGTGCCGGGCCCCTGGCCCCCGCACCAGCAGCCCCGCCCGGACCCGACGGAGGTCGAGGCCGGCCCCGTCGCCGTACCCGACCCGCAGTCGGAGTACCTGCCGCGTCGGCGTCTCTCGATCGACGAGCCTCCGCACGAGTCCTCGTCGGGGACCCCGACCGAGACCTGAGCCGCGCCGCCAGGCCCCTGCCCGCCCGATCCGACCAGACCCGATCCGCCCCGCCACACCTGAGGAGTGGTGCATGTACCCAGGACGCTTCCGCTACGAGTCCCCGCGCAGCCTGGACGAGGCGGTCGCGCTGCTGCACGAGGCCGGGGGAGAGGGGAAGGTCCTGGCCGGCGGCCAGAGCCTGATCCCGCTGCTCAAGCTGCGGTTCGCGAGCCCCTCGATCCTGGTCGACATCAACAACCTGCCCGGCCTCGACCACGTCGAGCGCCGGCCCGACGGCTCGTTCCGGATCGGCGCCCTGGCGCGGCACGCGATGCTCGAGCGCTCCGCCGACATCGCGGCGTACCAGCCGACGGCCGCGGCCGCCGCCCCGCTCGTCGCCGACCCGATCGTCCGCAACCGAGGCACCCTCGTCGGCTCCGTCTGCCACGCCGACCCGCAGGGTGACTGGGCCGCGGTGATGATCGCCGTCGGCGGCTCGGTGGTCGCCCACGGCCCCGGCGGCCGCCGCTCGATCCCGGTCGCCGACTTCGTCACCGGCCCGTTCCAGAACGTCCTCGCGTACGACGAGATCGCGGTCGAGGCCGAGATCCCGGCGCCGACCGGCACGATCACCGGCGGCTTCCTCAAGCTGGAGCGCAGGGTGGGGGACTTCGCGACCGCGGGCGCCGCGATCAGCGTCCAGCACGCCGGCGGCCGCGTGGTCCGCGCCGGCATCGCGCTCACCGGGGTCGGCCCGGCCACCGTCGACGCGGCGGCCGCCGCGGGCGCCCTCCTCGACCGGCCGCTCGGGGCCGACACGATCGGGCGCGCCGCGGACCTCGCCGCCGAGGCCGCCACCCCGCGGTCGGACCACCGGGGCAGCGCCGACTACAAGCGCCACGTCGTGCACACCTTCGTCCGGCGGATCCTCGCCGGCATCGCCGAGCAGAACGAGAGGGCGGCCTGATGACGAGCCTGTTCGACGAGGTCGCGGAGCCCGCGCCCGACGACGTACCGGTCAACCGGGTGTCGGTGACGGTCAACGGCCGGCGCCGCACCGCCGACATCGAGCCGCGGCTGCTGCTCGCGCACTTCCTGCGCCAGGGGCTGCGACTGACCGGCACCCACACCGGCTGCGACACGACCAACTGCGGCGCCTGCACGGTGCTGCTGGACGGCCGGCCCGTGAAGAGCTGCACGGTCCTCGCCGTCCAGGCCGACGGCCGCGCGGTGACCACCGTCGAGGGGCTGGCCGGCGGCAGCGAGCTCGACCCGGTCCAGGAGGGGTTCAAGGACGAGCACGGGCTCCAGTGCGGCTTCTGCACCCCCGGGATGATGCTCGCCGCGCGGGCACTCCTCGACGAGAACCCGGACCCGACGGAGGACGAGATCCGGTTCGCGCTGTCGGGCAACCTGTGCCGCTGCACCGGCTACCAGAACATCGTGAAGGCGGTGATCTGGGCGGCCGCGAAGGAGCGGGGCGAGGACCCCCGCGAGGCCGTCGCCGGATTCGCGGCCCGAGCCTCAGACGCGGAGGGGGAGGAGCGATGACCCACACCGCGGACGCGCCGGCGACCCCGCCGCCGCTCGACGAGATCAAGATCGGCGGGCTCGGCGCCAGCCGCCGCCGGGTCGAGGACAACCGCTTCATCCGCGGCCGCGGCAACTACCTCGACGACATCGCGCTGCCCGGGATGCTGCACATGGAGGTGCTGCGCAGCCCGCTGGCCCACGCCCGGATCAAGTCCATCGACGCCTCGAAGGCGTGGGCGATCCCCGGCGTCCGGATGGTCCTCACGGGCGAGGCGCTCGCCACCCGCAACCTCGGCTGGATGCCGACGCTGAGCTATGACACCCAGGCGGTGCTGGCCACCGACAAGGTCCGGTTCCAGGGGCAGGAGGTCGCGGCGGTCGTCGCCGACGACCCCTACATCGCCAAGGACGCGGTGACCGCGATCCAGGTCGAGTACGAGCCCCTGCCGCCGATCGTCAACCCCGAGCAGGCGCTGGCCCCCGACGCGCCGATCATCCGCGACGACAAGCTCGGGCAGGACGACAACGTCGTCTTCGACTGGGAGGTCGGCGACCGCGAGGGCACCGAGCGGGCGTTCGCGGAGGCCGACCACGTCTCCCGGCTGTCGTTGCACTACCCGCGCTCGCACCCCTCGCCGCTGGAGACCTGCGGCGCGATCGCGGACTTCGACCGCGCCACCGGCAAGCTGACCGTCTACCTGACCACGCAGGCCCCGCACATCGTCCGCGCCGCGGTGGCGCTGATCGCCGAGCTGCCCGAGCACCAGATCCGGATCGTCTCCCCGGACCTCGGCGGCGGCTTCGGCAACAAGGTGCCGGTCTACCCGTCCTACGTCGTCGCGATCCTGGCCTCGATCCTCTGCGAGCGCCCGGTCAAGTGGATCGAGGACCGCAGCGGCAACCTCATCTCCACCGGGTTCGGCCGCGACATCTACCTCGACGGCCAGGTGGCGCTGCGCAAGGACGGCAAGGTGCTCGCGGTCCGGATGGACACCGTCTCCGACCACGGCGCGTTCTTCGCCGACGCCCAGCCGAGCAAGTTCAAGATCGGGCTGATGCACTCGGCGTTCGCCGCCTACGACATCCCCTACGCCTACCTGGCCGCGCGCGGCGTCTACACGAACAAGGCGCCGGGAGGCGTCGCCTACCGGTGCTCGTTCCGGGTCACCGAGGCGATGTTCTTCCAGGAGCGGATGATGCAGGCCGCCGCCGACGACCTCGGCCTGGACCAGGCGGAGTTCCGCCGGATCAACTTCGTCCGCGACGACGACTTCCCGCACCGCACGCCCTACGGCTTCCTCACCGACTCCGGCCAGTACCGCAAGTGCCTGGACCTCGCGCTCGCCGAGATCGACTACGAGGGCTTCCTGGAGGAGCAGAAGGCCGCCCGCGAGCGCGGTCGCCTGCTCGGCATCGGCATCTCGACGATGACCGAGCCGCTCGGCGCCGGCAACAGCCGCGAGTACGACATCCTCGGGATCAAGATGTTCGACTCCGCCGAGCTGCGGGTGCACATGACCGGCAAGGCGCTGCTGCGCACCGGCGCCAAGACCCAGGGGCAGGGGCACGAGACGACCTGGGCCCAGATCGTCGCCCACGAGCTCGGGCTGCCCGCCGACGACATCGTCGTCGAGGAGGGGGACACCGACACCGCGCCCTTCGGCATGGGCACCTACGCCTCGCGGAGCACGCCCGTCGCCGGGGCCGCGATCTCGATGGCCGCCCGCAAGGTCAAGGCCAAGGCCCGCCGGATCGCGGCGCACCTGCTGGAGGTCTCCGAGGAGGACGTCGAGTGGGAGCTCGGGCGGTTCTACGTCCGCAGCCAGCCCTCGCGCGGCGTCACCATCCAGGAGACCGCGCTGGCGGCGTACTCGAACATGCCGGACGGGCTCGAGCCCGGCCTG
The DNA here is from genome assembly GCF_040191335.1 of Nocardioides sp. YIM 152588. Classification (NCBI taxonomy): domain Bacteria; kingdom Bacillati; phylum Actinomycetota; class Actinomycetes; order Propionibacteriales; family Nocardioidaceae; genus Nocardioides; species Nocardioides sp. YIM 152588. The sequence goes on from NZ_JBEGDJ010000022.1 coordinate 57,080, forward strand.
GAGGCCAACGCGTACTACGACCCGCCCAACCTGACCTGGCCGTTCGCCGCCTACGTCTGCACGGTCGAGGTCGACCCGGACACCGGGGTGTGGGACGTGCTGCGCTTCGTCGCGGTCGACGACTGCGGCGTGCGGATCAACCCGATGATCGTCGAGGGGCAGATCCAGGGCGGCCTCACGGAGGCCTACGCGATGGCCAGCATGCAGTTCATCACCTTCGACGCCGACGGCAACTGCGTCGGGTCGAACTTCATGGACTACCTGCTGCCGACCGCCTGGGAGACCCCGGGCTGGGAGCTGCACGAGGTAGTCACGCCCTCGCCGCACCACCCGATCGGCGCGAAGGGGATCGGGGAGTGCGCCACCGTGGGCGGCCCCGCGGCGTTCGTGAACGCCGTCGTCAACGCGCTGTCCCACACGGGGGTGCGCAACGTCGACATGCCGATGCTGCCCGACCGGGTGCACCAGGCGCTGACCACCGGCCGTGACGTCTCCGGCGCGCCGCCGGTGAAGACGGACTGACCGGGCCGGACGGGAGCGAGGAGGAGCCACGATGCTGATCGAGAACGACGTGGTCGTGCCGCAGCCGGTCGACCGGGTCTGGGAGTTCTTCAACGACATCCCGCAGGTCGCCGCGAGCCTGCCCGGCGCGGAGCTGACCGACGAGCTCGGCGAGGACAGCTACCAGGGCAAGGTCGCCATCGCGATGGGGCCGGTCAAGCTGGCCTTCGACGGGGTGGCGAAGGTGGTCGAGCGGGACGAGGCCGCCCGCCGCCTCGTGATCGACGGCGCCGGCGCCGACGAGAAGGGGCGCGGCCAGGCGTCGCTGGTGCTGACCGCCACGCTCGCGCAGGTCCCCGACGGCACGCGCGCCCACCTGGCCATCGACCTGACCCTCTCGGGCGCGGCGGCCCAGTACGGCCGCGGAATGGTCTCCGACGTGACGTCGGTGCTGATCGGCCAGTTCGCCGGCAACGTGCGGCGGCGGATCGAGGCCATCGACCGCGGTGAGGACCTCTCGGCGCTCGAGGCCAAGCCGGCCAGCGGGCTCGCGATCGGATTCCAGGCGGCCAAGCTCGCCCTGGCCCGGGTCTTCCGCCGCTTCTTCCTGCCCTACCAGCCCGAGCCGCGCTGAGCGCCCGCGCGCGACGCGTCCAACCGAAGGAGATCGAGATGCTGTGGTGGATCGGCAACATCGTGTTGCTGCTGGTCGTCGTGCCCGTCCTGGTGGCGCTGCTCAACCGGGTGCTCGCCGCGCTGGAGCGGATCCGGGGCGCCTCTGCGGAGATCCTCGACGCGGGGGGAGCGCTCGCCGAGGAGCTCGACGGCGTGCCCGAGCAGCTGGCGACCACCGACCGGACGGTCCACGAGGTCGCCGTCGGCGCGGCCCGGTACGGCGGCTCCGTCGCGAAGCTGCTGGGCTGAAGGGAGATCCGCCATGCCTGCCGCCGCCTGGGTGACCATCGTCCTCGCCGTGCTGATCATCGCCGCCGCCGCGCTCGGCCTGATCCGCGTGGTCTTCCACCTCCGCGCCACCGCCGCGACCCTGGACGGCGTGGTCGCCGGGGTGCGGGTGGTCGCCGACCGGACGCGCACCGTGCCCACGGTCGTGCCGTCGGTCAACGCCAGCCTCAAGCCCGTCCGCGACTTCACCGAAGCGATCTGAGGAGGCAGCGATGAGCTCGACCGCCGGATGGACCCTCGGCTACGTGATCGCGATCGTCGTCGTCCTGGTCGTCGTCGCCCTCGTGGTGCCGATCCTGCTGCTCGCGCGCCGGATCGGGAACCAGGCCGCCGACATCGACGCGGCCCTCGAGGAGGCCGTCGACCACACCGCCGCCCTCTCCGGGCTGCGCACCACCATCGACCATGCCGGCGTCATCGTCGCCGGACTCCAACGCGGACGCGAGAGGCTGGGTGGCTGAGATGGCTGCTGGGACGGCGCTGCCAGGGGTGAGCGTGCTGCTCACCGACACCGAGCGGAACCTGTGGACCGGTGCCCTCGTCGGCGGCGTGGTGGTGATCCTCGCCGTGGCCGCGCTGCTCACGATCCTGGTGCTGCTGGTGCGCACCATCGAGCAGCGGGTGACCGCGGTGCGCGACCACCTGCGGCAGGCGGCCGAGAACACCGACGACACCGCGTTGATCGCCACCACCGCCGAGGGCGTCGAGGCGGTGCTCGGCGAGGGGCTGAAGCACCACCTCTTCCTCGGCCGCGTCTGGGAGAAGGTGAGGGCCTGATGGTCGTCGCGTCCGTCCTGGTGATCGTCGCGCTGATCGCGGTGCTCGCCGGCTACCTGTACGTCGTCGGCGGCCAGTTGACGCGCATCGCCGCCCTGCTGGAGGAGTGCGCCGAGCTGGTCCGCCGGATCAAGGCGAACGCCGAGCCGATCCGGCCCGGTCTGGAGCACATCAACCGCACCGGCGGCGTGGTGGCCGGCGCGCTGCCGCTGCTCTACGGCTTCGCGGAGGGGATCGTCACCGGCGTCTCCCCGCGCCGCGACCCCGACCCCGAGGACCGCCGCCCGGCGCGGCCGGCGTCGGGGACCCGGCGGTCGCGGCTGCACGACGGGGTCGGCTACCGGCCGTGGTCCTGACCGCGGCCGTCCCGGGCCGCAGCTACTGCTGGGGCCGGTCCTTGCCGACCCAGTGCGGCTCCCAGGTCTGGTCGTACTGCCGCTCGTTGCAGCTCGGGCGGTAGACCGCGACCAGCTCCTGGACGATCTGCTCGCGGTGCGCCGCGGTGCCGCCCGGCACGTCGTAGGTCGCGATCCGCAGCCCGAACCGGTCGCCCGCCCGGTCGATCCAGCACGAGGCGCGCGGGTGCCGGAACGGCAGGCCGAGGGCGCTCAGGTCGTCGGCGTGGCCGACGTAGCAGACGGCCAGCCGCTCGGAGGCCGGCTGGTCGGGCCGGGTCGGGTAGAGGATCGCGAAGACGCCGGGGGCGGCCGGCGGGGTCCAGCCCGCCAGCACCCGCGGGCCCTCGAACGCGTAGCCCGCCAGCGACCCCAGCCGGATCATCGCGGCCCGTCGCCCGGCTCGTCGGCGACCGTCATCCGCTCGAGCTCCTCCAGCTCGTCGACCTGGCTCATCGGGGCCACCCGGGTGACCGGCCACACCGGCAGGCCCGCCCGGGCGACGGCCTCGGCGAAGAGCGCGGTGGCGCGCTCGGCCGCCTCGTCCCGGCTCGGCGCCTCGACGAGGATCTGCGCGCCGTAGGCGGTCGTCCCGATCCCGGTGGCGATGCCGTCGTGGACGGCCACCGCGTCGGCCAGCTCGACGATCTCCTCACGGGTCATCGGCCGGTCGCCGTCGGCCTCGATCGACACGCTCCAGGTGCGTCCGGTCATCGTCCCTCCTCGTTCCTCCCACTGGGTCCCGCTCGGGTCACCGCTCGGGTCACCGCTCGGGTCACCGCAGCCGCGGCAGCACCGCCGCCAGCTCCTCCAGCCCGGCCAGGTCGTGCCCGGGCAGCAGCTCGTCGACGTACGGTGCCGCGACCATCATGCCCAGGGTGCTCGGCACCGCGGGCGGTTCTCCGCGCCGCCGGTCGCCGAGGTGCGGGTTGACCCACACGATGCGGTGGCTCAGCCGCGAGAGGCGCTGCAGCGCCCGGTCGAGGACGGCGGGGTCGCCGCGGTCGAGGCCGTCGGAACAGATGACGACGACCGCGCCGCGGCTCAGCCCCCGCCGGCCCCAGTCGCTGACGAAGGTGGTCAGCGAGTCCCCGATGCGGGTCCCGCCCTCCCAGTCGACGACGCGGGCCGCGGCCGCGGCGAGGGCGTCGTCGGGGCGACGGTGCTCGAGGTCGCGCGTGATCCGGGTGAGCCGGGTGCCGAAGCAGAAGACCTCGACCCGTCGGGTCGAGCGGGCGGTGCCGTGGGCGAACTGGAGCAGCGCCCGGGAGTAGTCCGCCATCGATCCCGACACGTCCAGCACCAGCACGATCGGCCGGGCGCGCAGGCGGCGGCGCTGCCAGGAGAGGCCGTTCAGCTCGCCCTGGTGGCGCAGCGCGTCCCGCACCGTCCGGCGCAGGTCGGGCCGCTCGCCCCGGGAGGCCCTGCGGGTGCGCCGGGAGCGCCGGGTCGGCGGCACCAGGCGCATCCGGCGCATCAACCGGCGCAGCGCGGCCAGCTCCTCGGGCGTGCACTCCGCGAACGAGCGGTGCCGGACGGTCGCGGCGTCGGAGGCGACCAGGCCCAGCCGCGTCTCGCGCTCGTCGCCCTCACCGGCCGCCTCCGTCGCCTCCGGGTCGGGCAGCTCGAGGGTCGCGGCCGCGTCGGCGCGCTGCCGGGCGGTGTGGGGCGGGGAGTCGTCGTCGCCGGCGGGCTCGCCGAGGAAGTAGCGGCGGAAGACGGCGTCGTACGTCGGCACCTGGTCGCGCCGGGTCACCAGCGTCGTCCGCCCGGACCAGTAGACGTCGACGAGGTCGGCGGGGTCGAGGAGCGCGCAGGCCTCGCCGTAGGTGAGCACGTCGCCGGTGCCGACCGGGAGGCCGGCGGCGCGCAGCTCCCGGCCGAAGCCGACCAGGGTCGCCACGAACTCGGTCCCCAGCTCCGGCTGGCCGGCGGTGCCGGGGGCGTGGCCGAGGTCAGCCACCGGCGACGATCCGATCGAGCTGCGACCGGACGACGTCGAGGTCGTCGCGGTCCTTGACCACCGCGCCCAGGGTGTCCTCGGCGACCTCGGCGTCGAGGTCGGTCGCGTCCACCACGTCCAGGGTGCGCACCCAGTCGATCGTCTCGGCGACGCCCGGCGGCTTGGCGAGGTCGAGACCGCGCAGGCGCCCGACGGCGGCGACGACCTTCGCGGCCAGGTCCTCCGCGACGCCGGGGGCGCGCGTGAGGACGATGGCGAGCTCGCGCTCGGCGTCGGGGTAGCCGACCCAGTGGTAGAGGCAGCGGCGCTTGAGGGCGTCGTGCAGCTCGCGCGTGCGGTTGGAGGTGAGCACGACCAGCGGCGGCTCGGCGGCCCGCACGGTGCCGATCTCGGGGATCGTGACCTGGAAGTCCGAGAGCAGCTCCAGCAGGAAGGCCTCGAACTCGTCGTCGGCCCGGTCGACCTCGTCGATCAGCAGCACGGCGCCGCTGCCCGCGCGGACCGCAGCCAGGAGCGGGCGCTCCAGCAGGAACTCGGGGCCGTAGAGGGAGGCGACCGTCTCCGCGCCGCGCAGGTCCTCGGCTCCGAGCGCGCGGATGTGCAGCAGCTGGCGGGCGTAGTCCCACTCGTAGAGGGCCTGGTGGGCGTCGATGCCCTCGTAGCACTGCAGCCGGATCAGCCGGCGGTCGAGCACCTCCGCGAGCGCCTTCGAGATCTCGGTCTTGCCGACGCCGACCTCGCCCTCCAGCAGCAGGGGGCGGCCCAGGCGCAGCGCGACGTGGGCCGCCGTCGCCAGGCCGCGGTCGGCGAGGTAGCCGACCTCGCGGAGCCGGCCGGCGAGGTCGTCGACCGGCGCGCTCACCGTCGGACCGACACGTCGCCCGACGGGGCGCCCGACGCGGTGCCCGGCGCCCGGCCCGACACGAGGTCGCCGATGGTTCCGGCCGAGGTGTCGAGCTTGCCGTCCCGGGCCAGCTGCTCGCGCCAGGCCGTGCGCAGGTCGGTGCCCTGCTCGACCATGGCCTCGAAGCTGACGCCCCGCATGTTGCGGCAGACGCCGGCGTCGCCGCAGAGCTCGTCGACGTCGGACGCGGCGGACTCGTCGATGCTCCAGATCGCCCGGAGCACGGCCGACCCCTCGGACCCGGGCTCGGGCGCCCGGCCCTCGCTGCTGTCGGTCCTCGCCACGTCGGTCATCGCGACTCCTCTCGCCGGCCGCCTCCAGCCTAGGTCGGCGGCCCAGACCGCGGCCACGGGCAGCTAAGCAACGGTTGAAGCGGCGGGCGCGAGGCTCAGCCGGGGTCAGCCGGGGTCAGCCGGGGTCAGTCGGGGGCGACGTCGCGCAGCGGGCGCCCGGTGCGCCCCGAGCGCACCAGCATCGCCTCGGCGAGGATCGCCACCGCCACCTCCGCGGGCCGCCGGGCCCCGAGGTCGAGGCCGGCCGGACCGTGGATCCGCTCCAGCCCGGCGACGCCGCGGGAGGCGAGCCAGTCGAGGCGTGCGTCGTGCATGCGCGGCGACCCGAGCGCGCCGACGTACCCGGCGTTCCCGGAGAGCGCCGCGGCGAGCGCGCTGCCGGCGGCACCGAGGTCGTGGCTCGCGACCAGCACGACATCGAGGCCGCCGAGTCCCAGCAGCACCGGCGCCGCCTCGCCCGCCCCCGGGAACCGGAGCACCTGCCAGCCCAGCGGCTGCGCGGCGCGCTCGACCGCGTCGAGGACGGGCCCACCGCCGACCAGCGCCAGCCGGGGGACCGGCCACAGCGCGGTGACGACGCGGTCGGCCTCGACCAGCGAGGCGGTCGCGCCGCGCGAGAAGAGGCGCGCCGCCTCCTCGCCGAGTGCTGCGACCTCGTCCTCGCCGTACGCCCGCAGCGAGACGATCCTGTCGCCGTCCAGGGTGGCGGCGAGGCAGACCGGCCGCCCGGCCCACAGGCCGTCCCAGAAACCCTCGGGGAAGTCGGCGGCCGGCGCGAGCAGGCAGCGGACCCGCGTGCCCGCCGGTACGTCGGAGACGAGCGCGCCGAGCGGGTCGACCTCGAGGTCCAGCAGCCGCCCGGTCGTACCGCCCGCGACCAGCCCCGCGGCCTGGTCGTCGAGCGCGCCGCCGAGCAGCCCGCCGATCCGCCCGCCCCCGGCGGTGAACGCCAGTGCCCCGGCCGCCCCGCCGGGCACGTCGCTCTCGACGACCCACATCACGTCGGCGCGGGTGCCGGCCCGGACGCACGCCCCGACGCCGACGGAGATCTCGTACATGCCGCCGACCCTAGTGACGGGTGTCGTCGCGTGGTGGGTGGGACAAGCGGTCGGTGAGGCGGCGGGTGGGTGGGTTGTGCTCGTGGGTGGGCGGGTCGTGTGGCTGAGGCATCGGGATATGGGGGTGTGGAGGCTCAGGACATCGCGGACACATTGAGTCTCACGACATCGCGGACACCTGACCGGTTCACGACCCGTCCAGCGCGCACGATGCGCAGGGTGGATCGTGGCCAGAG